>CANROS010000007.1 GCA_947632305.1 uncultured Paenalcaligenes sp.
TTCCGCGAAGAGTACAACGGTCGTTACCCATCTGTGTATGCCGCTCAAGCCTATGACGTCATTATGGCTATTGATGCTGCTGTGGCTCAAGTCAATGGGGATGTCACAGACCGCAAAGCCGTCATAGAGGCACTAAAAGCGGCTGATTATGAGTCCGTACGTGGGCCATTTTCCTATGGTAAAAACAATTTCCCTATTCAGCCTTATTACGTCCGTCAAATCGAGCGTAACGAAGATGGCGTCTTAGCGAACAAACTCATTGGTACGGTGTTTGATTCCTACCAAGACGTGTATGTAGACGAATGTCAGCTTTAATTAGCTCGCAAGTTGTAGGTTTTATACGTATTAAAAGGTTGATAACAGAATGTCGCTCATATTAGTTACTGAGCAGCTGTTAAATGGTTTGCAATTTGGGTTGATGTTATTTTTAATTGCTGCAGGGCTGACCTTGGTCTTTGGCATTATGGATATCATGAATCTGGCACATGGGTCCCTGTATATGGCAGGGGCCTATGTGGCCGCGGAAACTATGCAGCGTACAGGCTCATTTACTCTGGCTGTGCTAATTGCCGTAGGCGTCACAGCTATAGTTGGTATTATTCTTGAGATAGCGCTGATGCGCCGCTTGGTTGTCCGAGATCATTTGGCTCAAGTGTTAGGTACCTACGCCATTATTTTAATCGCCAATGACATAGTTAAAATGATTTGGGGCCCGGCTCCCATCATGTTTAATATGCCTGCTGCTCTTTCTGGTCCCCTAGAAATCGTACCCGGCTTTCTTTACCCGGCTTTTAGGCTCATGATTATTGCAGTGGGTCTGGTTGTGGCTGTGGGTTTATATGCTTTTGTAACGCGAACTCGTGCAGGTGTTTTGGTACGGGCAGGGGCTTCAAATCGTCAAATGGCTACCTTGATGGGGGTCAAGGTTCCGGTGTTGTTCTTAGGGATTTTTACGCTGGGCGCCGCTCTGGCTGCTTTGGCTGGTGCCATGTTAGGGCCTATTAATGCCGTTCAAATTGGCATGGGCGAAGAAATCCTAATTTTGGTATTGGTGTGCATTGTCATCGGTGGCATTGGGTCCATTCGTGGGGCTTTTGTTGGGGCTTTGTTGGTAGGGATGGTCGATACCGCGGGCCGAGCCTTTTTGCCGATGATGTTACGTACGGTATTTCCTGCTGATGTGGCCTCAAGCGTAGGTCCAACATTGGCTGCAATGTCGATTTATTTATTAATGGCCGTGGTTTTAGTAGTGAAACCAGCCGGATTATTTCCAGCTAGGGGTTAGGCATGACAAAAACACGAGTCGGTATTGCTCTTGCATTGGCGTTTCTGATTGCTTTTCCTTTGATCGCACCTCTTTTTGGGTGGGATTTCTATATTTCTTTTGTGCGCCGTATTTTGATTTTTGCTTTAGCGGCTAGCGCATTAAATTTAGTATTAGGGTATGGGGGCTTAGTGGCCTTAGGCCATGCGGCTTTTTTTGGAGCAGGGGCTTATGCGGTAGGGATTATGGCAGATGCCAATATCTATGCCGCTTGGATTGTATGGCCTACGGCCATGGTTTTAGCTGCCCTGTTGGCATGCATCACAGGCGCTATTTCTTTGCGTACTAAAGGGGTGTATTTCATTATGATTACCCTGGCTTTTGCGCAAATGATTTACTACCTTTTCATCTCTCTCAGGCAGTATGGCGGTGAAGATGGTATGAACCTTTACGATTACTCCACTTTGCCTGGTATAAACCTAGGCGATGACGTCCAGTTTTACTATGTGGTGTTAGCCATTGTAGTGATTGCTTTTATTTTCTTTAAGCGGTTGATGGACTCACGTTTTGGTCATGCATTACGCGGTTCTAAAGAGAACCCCAGTCGTATGCAAGCTTTGGGTTATCCCGTCTATGGGGTGCAGTTGGTAGCCTATACCCTAAGCGGCGCCTTGATGGGCTTGGCAGGGGCTTTATTAGCCAATCACAACTTGTTTGTTTCTCCTAGCTTAATGCATTGGACCCAATCTGCTGACCTCATCATCATGGTCTTGGTAGGGGGGCTGGGGCTGATGTTTGGCGGTGTGGCGGGGGCAGCCGTTTTGTTGGTCCTCGAAGAAGTCCTCCGTAACTGGACCGAATACTGGCATCTACCTTTAGGGGTGTTGTTGCTGATCGTTGTTTTTGCGGCCCCTCAGGGTTTAGCTGGCTGGTTTGACAAGAAAAAGGCTAAAGCATGACACAATCTACGCTTTCCACTTCGACTCCAGTGGTGTTTCAAGCCCAAAATTTGCATAAACGCTTTGGTGCTTTACATGCCACAAATGGAGTATCTATTGAACTGCACAAAGGTGAAATTCATGGTTTGATCGGTCCTAATGGGGCCGGTAAGTCCACGTTAATTCATCTTTTGGCGGGCACATTACGTCCGGACCAAGGGCAGCTGTTTTTGGCTACAGAAAACATCACGGGGCTCAGAGCGCATCAACGAGTCGCCCAAGGGCTAGCGCGCTCTTTTCAGGTCACGAATGTTTTTAATGAATATACCGTACTGGAAAATTTGCTCCTAGCTGTACAGGCTGCTACGGATAGTAGTTTTAAGTTTTGGAAATCACGTGATAGTGAGACGCAGTTGCTTGAGCAGGCGCAGCGTTTGGCCCAAGACTGTGCGATTGATGCCAGTTTATGGCAGAGCCAAGCTAAACATCTACCGCATGGTGAGCAGCGTAAACTCGAGTTCGCGTTATCTTTAGCGGCGGATCCTGTTGTGATGCTATTGGATGAGCCCATGGCAGGGATGGGGCCGGACGAAAGTTTACGTTTGACTGAGTTGATCGAATCCATGCGGGGTAAAACAAGCATGTTGCTCGTAGAGCATGATATGCAAGCGGTATTCAGATTGGCGGATCGTATTTCCGTTTTGGTGGCAGGGCAGATTATTGCTTCGGGCACGCCAGATGAGATCCGTCATGATGAGTCCGTTAAAAATGCCTATCTAGGCGATGAGTCAACGGAGGCCGCATGATTCTGCAGACGGAAAAACTACAAAGTGGTTATGGGGCTAGCCAAGTTTTATTTGGGGTAGATTTAACCATTGAAGCGGGCCAAGTGGTAACCGTTTTGGGCCGTAATGGCATGGGTAAAAGCACCTTATTAAAAACCATTTTAGGCCTGCTGCCAGTGCGGGGTGGTTCAGTACAATTTGAAAGTCAAAATATTAATGGCTGGAGTACGGACAAAATCGCGCGCGCGGGGGTAGCTATAGTGCCCGAAGGCCGCATGTGCTTTCCTAACTTAACGGTTAAAGAACACTTAACGGCTTTTGCGGCCCAGCGTAACCCTAAGGCAACGCAGACTTGGACACCGGAAAAGGTGTTTGAGTTCTTTCCCCGTTTGTTAGAGCGTCAAAACAACATGGGCAACCAGTTGTCAGGCGGGGAGCAGCAAATGCTGGCCATTGGCCGCGCTTTAGTGACAAATCCTAAACTGCTTATTTTGGATGAGGCCTCCGAAGGCCTTGCCCCCAAAATCCGCGAAGAAATTTGGCAATGTCTAGACGTATTACGTGCCCAAGGTCAAACTATTTTGATTATTGATAAGTACGTAGAGCGCTTAATGAAACTGGCTGATCACCACATTATTTTAGAAAAAGGGGTGGTGGTGTGGCAGGGGGACTCCGAAGGGCTAGCAGCAGATCGGAGTCTGTGGGAACGTTATTTAGGTGTGTAACAGACGATCGGGGTCTCGGGCCCTTGCTATCCATGCCTTTATATGAGCGATCCAGGCTCGCGATAGATAGAGTTATCGCGGGTCTGGATTATTATTCCCCGTTTTTCTTAAGGGTGAAGGTGTCGTTCACCCCATAAAATTTCACGCCAATCTCGACACGTGGGCGGCCCTTAGAGGCGCGCCAGTTATTGGTGTCACGTAACGAATATACGCAGCCACAGTATTCTTGTTGATAAAACTGCTCTTGTTTGCTGATTTCCAGCATACGCTGCGAACCGCCATCTTTGCGCCAGTTGTAAGTCCAGTACAGCATGTCTGGATAACGAGCTGCTGCCCGTTCACCGCAACCATTAATTTGATTTAGGTCTTTCCAACGGGAAATAGCCAGAGAGCTAGAAATGGTGTCAAAGCCATGCTCGTGAGCATAAAGGGCGGTACGTTCAAAACGCATATCAAAACATTCGGTACAACGTATGCCGCGTTCGGGTTCGTGCTCCATGCCTTTGACTCGTTCGAACCAGTTATCCGCGTCGTAGTCGGCGTCAATAAAGGGAACGTTGTGTTGTTCTGCAAAGCGCATGTTTTCTTCTTTGCGAATTTCGTATTCGCGTATTGGATGAATATTTGGGTTATAGAAGAAAATCGTGTAATCAATACCAGAGGCCGTCATGGCCTCCATGACTTCGCCTGAACAGGGCGCGCAACAGGAGTGCAACAGCACTTTTTTGCTGTTGTTGGGAGTGGTCAGTATAGGACGAGTAAATTCTGTGAGTTTCATTGTCGTTAACTAGAATTAATCCATAATGGCATGCCATAACGCACGGACAGCATCTCGTTCTGTCTGGACTTGCTCTAGGGGCAAGCGTGCGACGGTAGCGCCTTGGAGGCGTAAATTGTGTTGGGAGCGCCTAAAGGTGCGATAAGCTTGAATGGCTGGCTCGGCCAAAACAGCAGGGATCAAACCGTGCTGGGTAGCAAGACCTAATAAGGCGATATTACCTAAATTGTTTAATAAGGCAGGATACCGACGAGCATAACACAGCACTAAGTACTGTGTGATGAACTCAATATCCACCATGCCCCCTTTGTCGTGCTTTATATCAAATAAACCGCTGTGATTAGGGTGGGCATGTAATATTTTAGCGCGCATAGCACAGACGTTATGTTTGAACTCGATGGGGTCGCGCTCACGCAACAGAATGTCTTGGCGGACTTTTTCAAAACGAGCGCCTAGATCAGGATCGCCTGTGACGAAACGAGCTCGAGTAATGGCTTGATGTTCCCAAGACCAGGCTTGCTGACTTTGGTATTTTTCAAAGCCGTCGATGGAAACAGCAATTAAGCCGGCATCTCCATCGGGGCGCAAACGCATATCGACTTCGTAAAGGCGTCCTGAAGAGGTTAGGGTGGTTAGCCAAGACACCATACGACGCCCTAAGCGTACGTATTTTTCTACCGAGTTCGGATCTGGGTCTTCGTAGAGAAAGACCAGATCCAAATCCGAGGCATAACCGAGTTCTTTGCCGCCCAATTTGCCATAGGCGATGACGGCGAAGCGGGGGGTGGTGGGTTCGGGTTGTTGTTGACGAGGTTGTGCCAAAGGCCAGGTTCTATAGAGCGTTTCCGCCAGAAGTAGATCCGCCAGAGCCGATAGTTGATCGGCTAGACCTTCTACCGTTAACAAACCCGCTAAGTCTTGAGCCAAAAGCTGGAAGCTGACTTGATGCTGCAAGTCGCGCATTAGATTCATTTGGCGCTCTACATCCGCTTGACCATTGGGTAGCAGGCAGGCATCTAGCTCAAGTCGAAGTTGTTCGGCCAAATTGAAAAAATCTGGGCTTTCTAATAAGGCATGCCACTGGATTAAGCTGTCCAGAACTAAGGGATATTGAGTCAAATAATGCGCCGCCCACGGGCTAGCCCCTGCAATAGCGGCTAAGCGCTGTATGGTTTCAGGGTATTCAAGTAGCAAGGCCAGATACGAGCTGCGGTTGGAAATATGCTCTAACAAATGGTGGAGTCGTTTATTGGTTTCGAGCGGATCGCTGGTTTGGGCAGCAGCGGTACGTACCAAAGGCAACAACTCATTTAAACGAGTCAAACTATAGGCAGGCAAACGCTGAATACGGCTACTGGTTAACAGACGCGTACTTTCTGCTTGGAGCTGTTGCGGATCAGATGGGCTAGTCGGATCAGGGTCTAGTTTAGTGCTGCGTTTAGGGGTTTTAGATGGCGCTTTTTTATCTACCCCTGCAATTCTAAAGGCATCTTGAAAGCTATGATGGACGAAGTCACGGTGCTGCTGTAGCTGTGTTTCAAAGTTTGCCGTGCTGAGACCTAAACTATCTGCTAACAGCGCAAGCTGGTTGGGATCGGTCGGCAGCAAGTGCGTTTGCTCGTCTTCTCTGTATTGTAAAAAATGTTCGGTGCGTCGTAAAAACTCATAGGCAGAGAGCAGGGCTTGGGCTAGTTCGCCATCCATTAGATCAGCTTGCACTTGGGCGTGAACGGCTTCATGTAAATTTTGTTGTTGTAAAGAAGGCCAGCGTCCGCCACGAATAAGCTGGTTTAGTTGCACCACAAATTCGATTTCCCGTATACCGCCATCACCTAGCTTAATGTTGTGCGTGCTTTCTAGGCTATCTTTAGCGATCACTTTGCGCTCCCAGTCTTGGCGAATGCGTTCTCGCAGTTCACGTAGCGCTGCTAACGCATCAAAATCAAAATATTTTCTATACACAAACGGAATGCGTAGCTGCTCTAAGCGCTCTCTAGAGGTGGTTGGTTCGCTGTGAGCAAAGGCTTGAAGTGGTAAAATGCGCGCTTTAATCCAAGCGTAGCGTTCCCATTCGCGACCTTGGTGCGTAAAGTATTTTTCTAAGGCATTTAAGCTCCAGGCCAAAGCGCCGGCATCACCATTAGGACGCAAACGCAAGTCGGTTCTGAAGACGTGCCCCATGGCAGTGTTTTGTGAGAGCAGGGGTAATAAGCGCTGTGTGAGACGGCCAAAATATTCATGATGACTCCGTGGGCGTGGCCCTTGGGTTTCGCCATCAGCGGCATAGAGGGTAATAAGGTCAATATCGGAAGAGACATTCAGCTCAGAACCACCCCATTTGCCCATGGCCACAATCAACATTTCCAGAGGGGCTCCGGTTTTAGGATCAAGCGGAACCCCATGAGCTGTGCTCAGTTCGTGACTGACACATTCGTAAGCTTTACTCACACTCAAATTGGCTAAAAAGCTCATAGCCGTTCCAACTTCGGCTAAACTAGCTTTAGCCTGCATATCACGCTCCATCAGAGTAAAAAACACATAGCGTCTTAGTAAGCGTAGTTGGTGCTTAAGCTGATCCGGGTTCGTGGCCGAACCTGTGGGCTGTAGTGCATTAAACCAGTCTTGGATGATGGCAGGGGTTAGCTCGAGCTTGGTGTGTTCTGCTAACCAATCCGCCAAATCAGGCGTGGCATTCAGTTGACGCCGCAGCGCACCAGACCAGTTTAATGTACGTGTTAAATTCATAACTAAATCAAAGAGAAAAATGGGGCCTTTGTTACGTTGGGCAGGGCGTGGACTACTGTGTTTGTATGTGGTCCTGATGATTGTAGTACTGGTGTTTCGTTATTGGCTAATACCGAATGTGGATCAGTGGCGTGTACCCATTAGCCAGGCCCTAAGCAACATCACACAAAGCGAAGTGCAAATAGGGGCTATTCAGGCACAATGGCAAGGCTGGTACCCAGAGCTGATTTTGTCTGATGTGTATGTGCACGATCAGCAGGCTCAGCAACCGCTTCATATCCCTGATCTAACTGCCCATTTCCAGCTTAGCAGTTTACTTAGATCCAAACTGGTTTTTTCTTATTTGCAGATTGATGGCTTGCAGCTTGGAATACGCCGAGATGCCCAACAGCGTTTGCATATAGCGGGGCAACCTATCGATGCAACGCCTGCTTCTCAAGACTCAAATAGTGGCTTTTTAAGCTGGCTCGCCCAACAAAAACATTTAGAACTACGTAATGCTACCTTAATTTGGCAAGACGATTGGCGTGATCACGCCCCAATCGCGTTGACCCAGGTACACGGGGTTTTGCAGCAGAATCAAGATCAAGTGCATTACGAGCTCACAGCCGAATTGCCCGCTGAATTAGGGCAGCAGTTACGCTTACTGGGGCGTTTAGACAGTGCGGCGCTCTTAGCGGAGCAGCTTAGTGGCTCGATGTATATGCAGTGGCAAGCTTTGGGGGCAGAGGCTTGGCGCAAGTGGCTTGATTTACCAACTGGGTTGGTAAAAGCTCAGCTAGATAGCCAAATTTGGCTACAGCTGCAAGATAATGAAATCACAGAGGTCACCTTAGATGTGCAGGTGCAAGATGGGCAGTGGGATACCACAGAGTGGGGCCAGCTGAGCGTTAAACAACTACGCGCTTTTGCCCAAGGGCCCTGGCGTAGTTTTAATAATTTTATCGAGCAGCAACCGTTGCAGCAGCGTCTTGCAAAGGATGCGTTTAGGCTTGAGCTCTATGCGGCTGGAGCGCAGTGGCAAGAGAGTCATTTGTTTATAGAGCCTTGGGTGTTTGATGAAGTGAGCGTGTTAGCTCAGCATGGTTTAGATCCTTCTGTAGCAGCCTTAGAGTTACAGCGTGCCTTTTTTAAAAATGCAGATTTTGAATTAGACGTAGGGGGGACGTGGCAACCCCATGGTACGGATTGGAATTTGGCAGATTGGGATCTGACGGCCCATGCACAGCAGATCCACTTGAATACCATTTATAAATACTTTCCTATGCCGGAAATACCTGTTGAGGTGGTGGAGTGGCTACGCACCAGTTTAGTGGCGGGGCGCGTGCCTGAGGCCGTTATGCGTTGGCAGGGGAATTTGGAAAACTATCCCTATAACAATGCCGCTGAAGGCCTGTTTTATGTGGGGGGCACCATTGAAGCTGCTGAGGTGGATTATTACCCTGCTTTCGCAGACGAAAAGGGCTGGCCCAAAGTGGAGCAACTAGAGGGCGCACTGACCCTGCGCGGTAATCAGCTCTGGATCCAACAGGCTCACGGTGTGATTAAACCCAATAAAAAAGACGCCGTGCAAGCTCAAGACCTGTATCTGGAGGTGGATGACTTTGCGGCAGATGAGCCTAGGTTGCGATTATCAGCGCAAACACATGGGTCTGCTCAAGCCTATTTGGACTTAATGACACATAGTGATTTAGGGGCTTTGTTGGATCATACCTTTACGGATAGTACCGCCACAGGCAATTGGCAAGTGCCCCTGCAGTTAACTGTGAATTTAGAGCGAGGTGAAGACATTCAGGTGGCGGGTCAAATTGATTTTGATCGTAATACCGTGGTGCTTTTACCTGAGCTACCCCCTTTAGAGCAAGTTCAAGGTAGCTTGCTCTTTACTGAACAAGGCGCAGAGGCGCAACAACTGAACGCAAACTGGTTGGGCGGGCCAGTCAGCTTGAGCCAGAAAATTGGTTTGGCTGAGCAAGCCTTGGATTTGAAAGGGCACCTAAGTGTGGTTGCCTTAGCGCAGTATTTTGATTTAGAGGGGCTAAATCTCTATGCTCAGGGGATAATTCCTTACCAGGCTAAAGTTGGGTTAGATCAAAACTTGCAGTTTTTTGTTAGTGGGCAAAGCAGTCTGAACGGGATGAGCTTGCATCTGCCCGAGCCATTACATAAAAAAACAGAGCAAAACCTACCTTTGACGTTACGTTGGTCCGCCGCTAATGCCGAGCAGTATGAGCTGAGCGTACGGGTAGCACCCCACTTGCAGTTACGTTTACTTGAAAACCCGCAGCCCAGCTCTTGGTTTGAAAAGGGCTATTTGACTTGGCAACGCCAAGCCCCAGCTCAGGCGTCTTGGCCGTCTGGGCTCTGGGTGGATATAGAGCAGAGTCAACTGGATTTAGATCAATGGCAGCAAGTCTTTGATAGTTTTGAGACTAAAAAAGACGCAGATTCAAGTGTGCCACTTATTCCCTTGCGCAGTCTGCGTATTAAAGCGGATGAGGCGTATGGACTGAATGGGGTGTTAAATCAGCTGACGTACACTGCGCAGCAAACTCAGCCGCAACAGTGGCGTACCGATATCAGTTCGGAACAGGTAGCAGGCACGGTGCAATGGCAAGAAAATAAACAAGGTCAGGTGACAGGCACAGTGCAGGCTGAGTTTCAGCGAGTGCATTGGCAGCCTAGAAAACAAGCGTCTTCGGCGCTAGTGAAAGCCGATAATGACAAGGATTTTAAGCTGGATTTGGCAGATTTAGACCTGAGCATTGCTGATTTTAAATATGATGCTTGGCAACTGGGAAGTTTAACAGGCACAGGGCGGCGCTCTACCGAAGAGACTGCCGTCTGGGAAATTCCTGATTTGCAGTTGCAAACGCCGCATGGTGCTTTGCATGCTCAAGGCCGTTGGCGTCTAGAAGGCCCTGATAGGGGATTACGGTTACAAGCCGATTTGCACAGTGCCTCTTTAGGCCATTTGTTGGATTATGTGGGCCTGCAGGACGTGATGGCCGAAGGC
Source organism: uncultured Paenalcaligenes sp. (assembly GCA_947632305.1). Lineage (GTDB taxonomy): Bacteria > Pseudomonadota > Gammaproteobacteria > Burkholderiales > Burkholderiaceae_B > Paenalcaligenes. The sequence goes on from CANROS010000007.1 coordinate 10,252, forward strand.
CAAGGTCAAATTCAAGCGGGTTTGAAGTGGGCGCAGTTTCCTTGGTCTACGTCTCTAGAAACGGTGCAAGCGACAGTGGAGGTGGATTTGGTCAGAGGCCGTCTTAACCAATTGCAGTCGTATAGTGGCAAACTGTTGGAGCTTTTGTCTTTGCAGTCCATTTCGCGTTTAACCACCTTAGGCCCAGATTTAAAAGGTTCTTTAAAAAATGGCTTTCCTTTTGATGAGCTAAAAGGAAGTATGCAATTGAAAGATCAGGTGCTACGTACAGATAATTTTCACGTGTTAGGTCCGGTAGGAGCTGTGTGGCTTGATGGCCAAGCGGATATTTCTACGGAACAAATAGATTTAAATGCGGTGGTGGTCCCGCGGGTAGAAATGAGCGGTGCGGCGTTAGCGGCGGGTATTGCTGTGAACCCTGTGGTGGGGCTGAGTGCTTTTTTGACGCAGTGGCTGCTTAAAGACCCGTTGGCCAAAGCCATGACAGTGCAATACCATTTAACCGGGCCTTGGGATCAAGTGCAAACCGAACAAATAGAGATGAATAAAACGGTTGAAGCGCCTAAGCCTAAGACCGAGCCTGTACTTAACTTGCCTCATTAGTTCCATTAAAAAAGCACCCCAACTGGGGTGCTTGGTAGTCCGCAGCCGTTTAGGCTGAGGATTATTTTTTCATCATATCAAAGAATTCAGCGTTGTTTTTGGTGGCTTTAATCTTGTCTAAAATGAAGTCCATGGATTCCACTTCGTCCATGTCATGAATGAACTTGCGCAATACCCAAATCTTTTGTAGAAGATCGGGTTTGATGAGCAGCTCTTCACGGCGCGTACTGGTTTTGTTTAGGTTAATCGACGGGTAAACACGTTTTTCTGCTAAACGACGCTCTAGATGGATTTCAGAGTTACCGGTTCCCTTGAACTCTTCGTAGATCACTTCGTCCATACGGCTACCGGTTTCAATTAGGGCCGTGCCAATGATGGTTAAAGAGCCGCCTTCTTCAAGGTTGCGAGCCGCACCAAAGAAACGTTTAGGGCGTTGCAGAGCATTGGCATCTACCCCACCAGTTAGGACCTTGCCAGAAGCGGGTACGACGGTGTTGTAAGCACGGGCCAAGCGGGTAATGGAATCCAGTAGGATCACTACGTCTTTTTTAAGCTCGACGAGGCGCTTGGCTTTTTCAATGACCATTTCGGCCACTTGAACGTGACGAGTGGCGGGTTCATCAAAGGTAGAGGCAACGACTTCACCGCGTACGGTGCGTTGCATTTCAGTGACTTCCTCGGGGCGTTCGTCGACTAAGAGGACGATAAGTACAGAATCAGGATAATTGGTGGTAATTGCGTGAGCCATGTGTTGCATCATGACTGTTTTACCTGATTTAGGACTGGCGACGATTAGGGCGCGTTGGCCTTTACCAATAGGGGCAAAGATATCCAAGATGCGACCAGTTGTGTTTTCTTCACTTTTAATGTCGCGTTCCAGACGCATGGGCTGGTTTGGATGCAAGGGGGTGAGGTTTTCAAACATAATGCGATGTTTGATGACCTCGGGCTGCGTCCCGTTGACTTTGTCTACTTTGACCAAGGCAAAATAGCGCTCACCGTCTTTAGGGGTGCGGACCTCGCCTTCAATAGAATCACCCGTATGCAAATTAAAACGACGGATTTGTGAAGGAGAGATATAAATGTCGTCTGTGCTAGCTAGATAGGAGGTGTCGGGAGAGCGTAAAAAACCAAAGCCGTCAGGAAGGACTTCGAGTACGCCGTCACCAAATATTTGTTCGCCTTGTTTTGCGCGTTTTTTCATGATGGCAAACATAAGTTCTTGTTTGCGCATACGGTTCGCGTTATCTATTTCTAGGCTGGCAGCCATTTCTAGCAGCTGCGAGACGTGCAGCGCTTTGAGTTCGTTGAGGTGCATGAGAAAAGAAGGGAATCAGCCAATGGCGGCGAGCCAAGGACATGGCTCGCGCAGAGATTGTTGTTTATAAGGAATTATCGAGAAAATCTTGGAGCTGTGTTTTAGAAATGGCACCAACTTTAGTTTCAATGGGTTCGCCATTTTTAAACAGCATTAAAGTAGGAATACCACGAATACCGAACTTGGAGGCGGTTTCAGGATTTTCATCTACGTTTAATTTAGCAATAGTAACACGACCAGCGTATTGTTCAGCCACTTCGTCCAAAATAGGAGCAATGGCTTTGCATGGGCCACACCAAGCGGCCCAATAATCGACTAATACAAGCTCATCAGAGTTAAGTACGTCTTCAGCAAAAGACGTATCGGATACATTTTTAATGAATTGGCTCATGGCTAAACTGTCAGAGTATAAAGGGAATTAGATAAATACACTATACGAGATCGTAGCGAACAAGCACAACGTGTGAGCAAGACAATTGTTATGGTGTTGTGCTTTTTCTACAGGTGTGAATGATAATTGAACCCCAAGGAATAACAAAATGAGTAAAAGTTATTGTTCAGATTGTATTTGGGGTTTAGACACATAGTTCGTAAAATAGATTTTTTACCGATTGATAGAGAATTAGAGAGTGTCTAAGTCCAATTACGATGAATCATCAATTCGGGTGTTGAAAGGCTTAGAGCCAGTACGTCAACGTCCGGGCATGTATACCCGCACAGATAATCCTTTGCATATTATACAAGAGGTTATAGATAATGCGGCAGATGAAGCATTAGCCGGACATGCTAAGCATATTACGTTGACCTTGCATAAAGATCAAAGCATCTCCGTCGAGGACGACGGGCGAGGGATTCCTGTAGGTATGCACCCCGAAGAAAACGCCCCGGTGGTCGAGCTGGTTTTTACGCGTCTGCATGCGGGTGGCAAGTTTGATAAAAAAGATGGCGGTGCCTATGCTTTTTCAGGCGGTCTACACGGAGTAGGGGTGTCTGTAACCAATGCTTTATCGACGCGTCTCGAGGTCCAAGTGTGGCGTCAAGGTGAAATGCATCAAATTGATTTTGCTGATGGTCATGTATTGAATGCCTTATATATAGCGGGTTCAGCGGCTAAACGCAAAACGGGCACGCGCGTACGCGCTTGGCCTGACCCCCAGTACTTTGATTCGGCACAAATCCCTCTGGCCGAACTTAAGCATGTATTACGCAGTAAAGCGGTGCTTTTAAGCGGCACGACCGTTACGCTGATTAACGAAAGAAATAACGAGCAGTTGCAGTGGTGCTATGACCAAGGGCTAGCGGGTTATCTCCAAGAAGGCTTAGCCGATCAAGAGCTTTACATCCCCTTGTTTCAAGGGGGGCAATTTGCCACCGAAGACGACGAGAACTATGCCATAGGTGAGGGCGCTGAATGGGTCGTGGCGTGGACACTAGAGGGTAACGTGATGCGTGAATCCTTTGTTAACCTAATTGCCACACCCGCTGGGGGTACCCACGAGGCCGGTTTACGTGACGGGTTATATCAGGCAGTTAAAAACTTTGCAGAGCTGCATAGTCTATTGCCCAAAGGATTACGTCTTTTACCCGAGGATGTGTTTGCGCGAGTTAGCTTTGTGCTTTCGGCTAAAATTTTAGATCCGCAGTTTCAAGGTCAGATCAAAGAGCGTTTAAACAGCCGCGATGCGGTGCGTATGATCAGTACTTTTGTTAAAAATGCGCTTGAGTTACGTCTGAACTCTGAGGTCGAAGAGGGTAAAAAACTGGCTGAGCTGGTGATTCGGCATGCCCAAGCCCGCGTACGCTCAACTCAGCGGGTGGAAAAACGTAAAAGCTCTGGCGTAGCGGTATTGCCGGGCAAGCTGACCGATTGTGAATCACAGGATATTGTGCGTAATGAGCTCTTTTTAGTCGAGGGCGATTCAGCAGGTGGTTCGGCCAAAATGGGACGCGAAAAGTCCTTTCAGGCTATTTTGCCTTTACGGGGCAAGGTTCTAAACTCTTGGGAAGTAGACCGGGATCGTTTGTTTGCGAATCAAGAGATTCACGATATCTCTGTGGCTATTGGTGTGGATCCGCACACGGTCGAGGAAACGCCCGATTTGTCCGGCTTACGTTACGGCAAGATCTGCATTTTGTCAGATGCGGATGTGGACGGTTCTCATATTCAGGTCTTACTTTTAACTTTGTTTTTCCGTCACTTTCCGGCGTTAATTCAAGCTGGCCATATTTATATAGCGCGTCCGCCTTTATTCCGTTTAGACGTGCCTGCTGTGGCCAAGCGTCCCGCCCGTAAGATATATTGCTTAGATCAAGCCGAGCTAGACAGCGCGATGGACAAGTTACGCAAAGAAAAAGTCCGTGAGGACTCTTGGTCCATTAGCCGTTTTAAAGGCTTAGGTGAAATGAGTGCCGAGCAATTATGGGACACCACCATGAACCCAGATACGCGGCGCTTACTTCCGGTGGCTTATGGAGCTCAAGGCCTTGGTGGCACGGTAGAAATGTTTGATATGTTAATGGCACGAGGTGAAGCGGCGCAGCGACGTACTTGGTTAGAAGCCAAAGGTAACCTAGCGGATGTGGATATTTAATACCACTACATGGCGTTAAGTTTTCTAAAAAATTAAAGACTAAAACAGGATAAGTATGATGCAGTCCGATTTGTTTGCGTCTGATGCAAATGAAAAGCCTGCTGCGCTATTGCAGCAGGACAATGATGCGCTAACCTTAGCGCAATACGCCGAACAAGCCTATCTAGACTATGCGGTATCAGTCGTAAAAGGGCGCGCTTTGCCTGACGTCTCAGACGGGCAAAAGCCCGTCCAGCGTCGTATTCTATATGCCATGAGCGCGATGGGTTTACGCTTTGGAGCAAAGCCTGTTAAATCAGCTCGAGTCGTGGGTGATGTCTTAGGTAAGTACCATCCACACGGCGATCAGGCGGCGTATGATGCCATGGTTCGGATGGCGCAAGATTTTGTGTTGCGTTACCCCTTAATCGAAGGCCAAGGTAATTTTGGTTCCAGAGATGGCGATAATGCTGCCGCCATGCGTTACACCGAAGCGCGTTTAACTTCTTTTGCTAATTTACTCTTGGAAGAGTTGGCAGAGGGCACGGTTGAGTTCGAACCGAATTACGATGGTTCACAAAAAGAGCCGACTTTACTCCCAGCACGGTTGCCCATTGTGTTGTTAAACGGGGCCTCAGGCATTGCAGTAGGGATGGCCACAGAAATTCCCCCTCATAATTTAGCCGAGGTAGCACAAGCGTGTATTCAGCTGCTAGAGCAACCTAAATTAAGTGATGAAGAATTCTATGCCTTAATTCCAGGCCCAGATTTTCCTGGGGGCGGGCAGATTATTACCTCTACCGCTGATATGGCACAGGTCTATAAGCAGGGTAGGGGTTCAATTAAGGTACGAGCGCGCTGGGAAATTGAAGAGCTAGCCCGAGGCCAGTGGCAGTTGGTAGTCAACGAATTACCTCCTGGAGCCTCTAGTCAAAAGGTGCTTGAGGAAATAGAAGAAAAGACCAATCCGCGTGTGCGTGCAGGGCGTAAGGCCTTAACCACTGAGCAACAACAAACACGCGCCGTGTTGTTGGGACTGTTAGATACCGTTCGAGATGAGTCAGGCAAGGACAATCCTGTACGTTTGGTGTTTGAGCCTAAATCCAGCCGTATTAATCGTGATGAGTTTATTAATACCCTGTTGGCTCAGACCAGCATGGAAGGCAATGTCAGCATCAACCTAGTGAGCATAGGGATTGATGGCAGGCCGGGGCAGCGCACACTGCGACAAATGATCGAAGAGTGGCTTGTTTTTAGAGCGGAAACGGTACGCAAGCGCACTCAGTTTCGTTTAGATAAAGTCACTGATCGTATTCATATTCTTGAAGGGCGCATGATTGTGTACCTAGATGTGGATACGGTGATTCAAACCATTCGTGACTCTGACGAACCGAAGCCTGCTTTGATGGAGCGTTTTAATCTCAGTGAGCGTCAAGCCGAAGACATTCTAGAAATGCGTTTAAGACAGTTGGCGCGCCTAGAAGGGTTTAAAATAGAGCAAGAGTTGGCTAAGCAGCGTAAAGAACAGGCGGCTTTACAAAAGTTGCTCGATAGTAAAACCGCATTTAAACGCTTGCTGATTAAAGAAATTGGTCAGGATACTGAGGCTTTTGCTGATGCGCGTCGCACCCTAATTCAAGAGGCTGAGCGCGCTGTACTAGAAACTCGGGTTGTGGATGAGCCGATTACAGTCATTATGTCACAGCAAGGTTGGCTGCGTAGACGCCAAGCTCATGGCCATGATGTACAGCAGTTCAATTTTAAAAGTGGTGATGCGTATTATGATGTGCGCGAGTGCAGAAGCACTGACGAGTTGATTGCTTTAGGTACGGACGGCCGTGTATATACTGCCGCCGTGGCAGACTTGCCTTCCGCGCGTGGCGATGGTCAACCCATTACGGCCTTAGTTGAAGTCAACAGTACCGCCCCAATTTGTCATATGATGGTGGGTGCGCCCCAACAAAAAATTCTGTTGGGGGCGCAAAGTGGTTATGGGTTTATGACTCAAATCAGCGACATGAGCACACGTCAGCGGGCGGGCAAGCAATTCGTTTCTATAACCGAGCCCGATCAATTGTTGTCACCACTCTATGTGCAACCCAACCATACCTTGCTGGCTATACTTACCGCTAACGAGCGTTTCTTAGTGATTGCTCTGGATGAGCTTAAAACCCTTAGCGGAGGTGGGCGTGGTACCAAGCTGATCGATTTAGAGGCGGACGATAGCATTGTGGCGTGGGCCACGGGGCCAGAGCAAGGCTTTGTGCTTTCGGGCATTTACCGTAAACGTCAAACCGATTGGCCTATCCAAGGGGCCACTCTAGAGACATACTTAGGTAAGCGCGCCCGTAAAGGTAAAAACCTAGAGCGAAAAATGACACAATTGGTATTAACGCCATTTTCTGCAATTACGGAATCATAAAATGAGTTTTAAAGTTACAGTCGAGCCTGCAGGCTATTCTTTTGAAGTACAGCCTGGGCAAAGTGTGTTGGATGCGGCGCTAGAGGCCGAGATTGTTTTACCTTATAGTTGTAAAGGGGGCGGTTGCTCTACTTGCAAGGGTAAAGTCCTAGAAGGTGAATACGAGGCGGGTGAAGCCCCACAACACATCCTAGAGCAACACGAGCTAGACGAAGGGTTTACCTTGATGTGTCAGGCGCATCCCAAGTCAGATTTACGAATCGAGTCGCCTCAAGCCCGTTTGACTACCGATATCCAAATCCGCAAACTGCCTGCCCGAGTCCTAGAGCTAGAAAAGCTCGCTGATGACGTGATGCGTGTGGTGGTGCAGTTGCCGCCTAGCCAGCCATTTATGTATTACGCTGGGCAATACATTGATTTTATTTTGCGCGATAACCGTCGTCGCAGTTATTCCATGGCCAATCCTCCCCAGGAAAACAATCAAATAGAGCTGCATATTCGTCATATGCCGGGTGGTGCTTTTACTGATTATGTTTTTGGGGTGACCGAGCCTGCTCTAAAAGAACGCGCTATGCTACGCGCCGAGGCGCCTTTTGGTTCTTTTTTCTTACGCGAAGAAAGCGATAAGCCGTTGGTGTTTGTGGCCAGTGGTACGGGGTTTGCTCCCATTAAAGCCATTGTGGAGCACATGAAAAACAAGAACATTCAGCGTGAAGTCCGTTTTTATTGGGGTGGACGTCGTCCCAAAGACCTGTACATGATGGATTTGGCCCAACAATGGGAACAGACTCTGCCCAACTTCACTTTTGTACCCGTGGTGTCTGATGCCTTAGCCGATGATAACTGGACAGGGCGTACCGGTTTTGTACACCAAGCGGTGATGCAAGACTTGCCAGATCTTTCTGGATGGGAGGTCTATGCCTGTGGTGCACCGATTATGGTGGAAAGCGCTCAAAAAGATTTCGTAGAACACTGTGGTTTAGACGTAGCGGTATTCTATGCCGATGCCTTTACCTCAGAGGCTGATTTGGTTGAGTAATAGCTAGACATAGGCACGCCAGACAAGGGCGTGCCTAAAAGCGAGAAGCCCATGAAAATAGTAGTATTAGGTAGCGGTGTTATTGGCATAACTACTGCTTGGTGGTTAGCAGCAGAAGGGCACGAGGTCACGGTGATTGACCGTCAAGCAGGCGCTGGGCGTGAGACTACCCGGGCATGTGGTGGCTTGATCTCAGTGTCTTCGGCCGAGCCGTGGGCGACTCCACAAACTCCTTGGCAGTTGTTGCGTTGGCTAAGTAAAGATGAAGCGCCGCTTATGTTTAAGCCATCTTTAGATACCAAGCAGTGGCTGTGGGGTTTGTCTTTTTTACGAGAGTGTCAGTCATCTCGTTTTGAAAGCAATTTACGTGCGATGGTGCGTTTGTCTGAGTACAGCCGTGATTTATTAATGCAGCTACGTCACGAACTTAAACTTAACTATGCCTATCACCAAAATGGTATTTTGAATTTCTACCGAGACGAACATAGCTTTAGTATGTCTCAGTCTATGGCAGATAGATTGCGTGATATAGGCGTAGAGCGTCGTTTATTAAGTGTGCCGGAGATGCTCGATATTGAGCCCGCCTTAGCATCGATTAAAGATCAGTTGGTAGGTGGCGACTATTCCAGTGATGATGAAGCGGGTGACGCCTATGGTTTTACAGAGCAACTGGCTGAAAAAGCCCAACAAAAAGGCGTGCAGTTTTTATATCAGCATCAAATCGAGAAATTACAGTGTGCGGATGGCAATGTGCAGCACGTTGAGTTGATTGATGCTGAAGGCCAATACCAACGTCTGCAGGCTGATGCTTTTGTGGTGGCGTTGGGGGCGTTTAGTCCGCATCTTTTAAAACCGTTAGGCATTGCGTGCCCCATCTATCCAGCCAAAGGCTATTCCGCTACCTTTACTGTGCTAGACCCTCGATCTGTGCCCCAAACCAGTCTAATAGACAGTAAAAATCATTTGGTTTTTACTCGATTGGGTTCTCGGTTACGGGTATCCGGTTTGGCTGAGTTAACCGGTTATGGTCGTGCGTTAAGCCAACGACGCTGTACAAAGATAGTAAATCTCACAAAAGAGTTGTTCCCAAATCAACTTGATTTTGATAATGTGCAGTTTTGGTCTGGTTTGCGTCCAGCGACCCCTTCCAACCTCCCTCTGATTGGGCGCACCCACATCAAAAATCTTTATTTAAATACGGGCCATGGCACCTTGGGGTGGACTATGGGCGTGGGTTCAGGTCGGGCTTTGGCTGATATTATCGCTAAACGCCACCCTGAGCCTGAGTTTCCTTTTTTACATTGAAGGATTTATGATTAGCCATACTTTTTTTACACCTAAACGCCTTAGTGGTGTTTTGTTTTCAGTCCTTGCTGGCTTTGCTTCTACAGCAGCGTGGTCGGCAACCGATATTCGAGTTTGGTATAGCCTCAATCCCCACAACGAAAAAGCGTTTGAGCAACTAGTAAAAGACTTCAATAAAGAACAAAAAGAAATACAGGTTAAAACCCGAGCTTTTGAGTCTGCCGAGGCCTTGGATGCGGCTCTGACGTTAAGCTCTGACCAAGAGCGTCCTAATGTGGTGCAGTTGCCCGAGGTCACAGGATTAGACGATGTGGCCACGCGTTCGTATATTTTACCTTTGCACCAGGCTTTAAATAACAGTCCGGCCAAAAACACCAAGTGGTTTTTACCCAGTGAAAACAACTTTATGCATGATGCCCGCGGACGTTTGTTGGCTTTGCCTTTAATGGCTGAAATTCCCGTCATGTATTACAACATCGACGCCTTTAAAAAAGCCGGTTTAACTCCCACCCAGCCTTCCCGATCTTGGCAGGATCTCCAGGGACAGTTAGTGACTCTAGCCAACAATGGCTCGCGTCGTTGTCCTTTGACCTCGGATCAGCCCGTCTCGATTAATCTTGAAAACTTGGCCGCAGTGAACAAGCAGTTTTATGGCACAGGTGCTGGTCAAAAAGCCGGTTTTCATTTCGATACGATGTACATACGTCACTTAGCCACCATGATTAGTTGGGTGCGAAGTGAAATTATGGTGCATCCATCTCAGTTCTTGCAGTCGCCCACCCGTTTTTCGAATGGTGAGTGTGCCGTGTTTTTATCCAACTCAGGCAATATAGGCCAGTTCGCTGATCAAAGACGCTTGGATTTTGCCATTACGGGCATTCCTTATTATCCTCAAGTTACCGCAACGCCAGGCAGTCCTTTTGTAACGGGTAGTGGCTTGTGGTTAACCAAAGGCCATGGGGCGCCGGCCGAGCAAGCCAGCGTGGGTTTTGTCGCTTGGTTGGCACAACCGAAAAATGCGACGCAGTGGTATCAGTCCACTGGTTTCTTGCCTTTGACTCAAGAGGCTTTTAGCAGTACGGGCGCGGATTACTACAAAAATCTAGGTGATTGGCGTGAATTAGTCGCTGTGTACGCGCAAAAACCCGCTAGTACCACGCGTGGTTTTAAGATTCACAACTACCACCAAATTCGTAATGTGTTTAATAACACGTTGCAGAATGCGCTAGAGGGCAAACAGCCCGCCATGACAGCGCTACAAGCTGCCGCAGCCGAGGCGAACAAGCTCGCTAATGCCAAATAGGATAGTTAAATCCTGCGTATAACTACAATCTAGGCAGTTCAGGTTGAAGTCTCCAAAATAGCACTCAAGATCTTTTGAGTGCTATTTTTTTGGAGATAAGCATGGTGTATAAAACCATAGCAGTAGCAGTGCTGTTATTGCTGCTCAGTGGGTGTGAACATACCCCCTCTTGGGCGCAGCGCTTTTCCTTTTTGCAGTCCTCACCCCCGTCTGCGGAGTCGTTTGATTTTAACTGGCAGTTATCGGGTGATCGTGAAGTGGCACCTTTGCAAGTCTTCAGTACTCCTACGCAGGTCTGGCTACAGTTTGTGCCCAATCAGCCGGTGCCGGCTATTTTTGCGCTTGAGGGCGCGCAGCAAAAAATCCTTTCTTACACCCGCTCAGAGCCGTACGTGGTGTTAACGGGGGCATGGCGGCATTTGTTGTTTAAAGGGGCAAGTTTAGAGGCTAAAGCTCGTCATAGCTCAGCAGAGCTAATGGGCCTCACGACTCAGGAGTCGGTTGTGGCGCAGGCTGATCCGGTTTCTTTAATGACTACAGATTCAGAGCTAGATCCAGAGCCGGAGCCGGAGCCGGAGTTTTTTGTTGCAGCAGCCCCAGTGCAGCAAACAGAAGAGCAAACGGTTGCGGTCGCTGCTTTTGACTTAGCCGCGCTACCTTTTAGGGCAGAGCCTAGCGATCACACCTTACGCCAAACCTTAAAGCGTTGGGCGCAGCGTGAGGGTTGGCTTTTTCAGGATCAGCATTGGGAGCTAGAAGTGGATCTGCCCATTGTGTCGGCCGCCACGTTTAGCGCTAGTTTTAGTGATTCCGTCGAGCAGTTGATGCGAAGCACGGCTCTAGGCAGTAGACCTTTGCAGGCCTGTTTTTATAGCAATAAAGTCATGCGAGTTATTGCTTTGGTGCAGTCTTGTGACCCCAGTGAAACGTCTTCGTCATTTACTCAGGGGTAAGGCATGCGCATTCATCTTAGCCTTTTGAGTAGTGTGACGTTACTGAGCGGGTGTCAAATGATGACACAGCTACACGCTTTTCAAGAGCATTTTAGCCAAGAGCGTGAGCGTACTGAGCATATCCAACAGCAAGTGCAGCAAAGTGTTCAGCCCAAGGCAACAGCCCGTCATGTAGAGCAACCGTGGGTGGTGGGTAAAGTTCAACCTTTGGCGCGTGAGCTGATTTTGCCACCTGCCTTTCAGGCTAACGTTTCAACTACGCTTATTTTTCAAACTCAAGCCCTAGAGTTAGACCAAATTGCTGAGCGCATTGCCTTGGCGACTCAGATTCCTGTTCGGGTGCAACCTGAAGCCAAACTCAGCTCAGAGGCATTTTTGCCTTTGGGTCAGGCCAAGGTGGGCATTGCGAATACGAAGCGTTTACGTTTGGTGGGCACGCCCGAACCCTTGGCGCAAAGCCTGGATCGTATTAGTGCTTTTTTTGACGTGAGTTGGCGTTATACGGGGGAAAGCATTGAGTTTTACAAGGTAGAAACTCGTGCTTTTCAAATTCGTGCTTTGTCGTTGACTTCATCCAGTCATGCTCGGGTGGGCAATCAAACAGAAACAGAGAAAAGCGGGTTTAGTAGTCAATCGGGCACAGAACTGTACCAAGATGATCAGGATGAATGGTTAGGTCTAAAAGAACGTCTGGCTTTATTTATGACTGGAGCCGGTCGCATTGTCGCGATCAATGGGGGGAGCCAAACCATAGTAGTTAGCGATACCCCTGCAGCGCTAGAGCAAATAGAGCAGTTTTTGAAGGTGGAAAATCAAGCGCTGACTAGACGAGTGCGCTTAGTTTTTGAGGAAATTACCCTCAATTTAAAAAGCGACTCCGAGGTGAATTTAGATTGGAATTTAATTTTTCAAAGTGCGCAAGTGGCTGCTTCGGCGAGTGTGACGGGCCTAGGGGCAGCGGCTTTACAGCAAGTCGGTTCAGCGGCTATTCAACAGGGGCCTTTTAGTCAAAGTGAAGCGTTTATTAAGGTGCTTGCTGAAGTGGCCCAGGTAGTGCGACGTCATAGCATTCCGGTATTAAGTCTAAATCGACGCCCAGTCACGCATGCGTTGCGTACTACCTTTAGCTACATAGACAAGGTAGAAAATACGCCCTATAGCACTAGTAGTGGGCTGACGACTAACTCTGTGAGCCTTAGCCAAAAAGAAGAAACGGTAGGCTCGATCTTAACTTTGGTGCCCGATATTCAAGAGGATGGGCAAGTGCTGTTGTCTATTGCCTATGACAACACCGTGGCCCAGCCTTTAAAAACCATCAAAGTCGGCTCTGTTGAACAAGGGATGCAGGTGCAACAAGTCACCATCGAAGGGTCGGCGACGGTGCAGCAGGTGCTGCTGCGACCGGGCCAGCCTTTGGTGGTGGCTGGTTTTGATCATAACGAGCAACAGCAAGTCGAGCGACGCTTAAGCCCTGGCTTATCGCTTCTGTTTGGCGGTGGGCAGCGCTTACAAGAACAACGCCTGAGGACATTATTGATCGTAACAGCACAAGTCGAGGAGGGGGGCTAATGTCTCAAGAATATATACAGTCGTGTGGCAGCTATCAATTGGTGTTTGGATTGCGGTGGTTTCCTGTGCTCGGTGCTTCTACGGCTCAGCAAGCTCGGAATTTGTATAAGCGTCATCATGCAAAAGCCTGGGTGGTAGCGGGACGTCATTTCTCTAGTGTGGGTCTAAGCATGAGTGGTTTTAGTGCTAGAGCGCATCATGTCTCTGCTGCTGTGTGTTTTGCTACTTTATTTCCACGGGGGGTGCACGCTGCTATTTATCAATTAACAGCAGAACGTTATTGGTTAATCGCCGCCCACGAAGGCACCCCGTTGCGTCACGGTGATATGGTCTTTGAATCGGTGGAGCAAGCTCAACAACGGGTGCAGCAATTGACGGTGCACCATACCACGTTGGTGTTACAGCCCGAGGTGCTCTCTATTCAAGCGTTGATTCCTTTGTTGACGCAACGTATGCGCCTTAAGGCCAAAATGCAGCCTATACGGCAGCGCCGCTGGGCTTGGGTAGCGGGGGCGACGGTAGTGGTCAGTTTGGTCTATTGGAGTTATGTGCCTCGTGTTTCTGTAGCGGCAGTCGATCCAGCGCCTGTGTTTGATCCTTACCAGCATTATTGGGAACAACAGTCACGTCCAGCGAGTCATTACGTGGCTTTACAGGTTTTGTTAGAGCATTGGCAGCAATTGCCTTTAACCTTAGCGGCTTGGCGCTTAGCTGATTCCAATTGCCAAGTCCAAAAAACAGCTTGGCAGTGCATACATAGCTTTAAACCTACGATGGAAAGTGCCAATGTGCTGGATTTCCAACAACAGCAGCCCAGCGAGTGGCAAATGGTGCAAGCGGATTTGCAGCATATTCAAGTCCAAACTCAAGTGGTTTTTCAATCTACTGATCCACGCCGTTGGCGCGCATCGCAAGCCTTACAAGCAGAACTTTTAGCCAAGCTGCAACGCATTAAACCGGCTTTTCAAACGATTAAATTACAAGAGCCTATACGTTATCTGGCTAAAAATACAGCCATAGCCACCAGTCCTGAAATACGTCCTATTTTTGAGCAAAGTCTTTCCCTACAAGCACCGTTACGTTCCTTGGCGTTGTTGTTGGACTTTGATGAGCATTTTTATTGGGAAAAAGCCTCTTTTATTGTGAATCAAAAGGCTAAGGCCACCTTAAAGCAAAGTGCGGTGCAGGTTCAATTACATGGGGTGGCCTATGCGCGCGATTAAAGGATGGGTTTGGGTTTTAGCGGGTGTGTGGCTGGCTCTAGGAGGCATGCCACTACGGGCTGAAAGTCATTCACATTTTGATGCGGATCAAATGCAAGTCTTAGAGCTAATGCGACAGGAAACAGAAAAGTTGTTGCGTCCAGTAGCTAAAGCGCCTCCAGCAGTGGCTCCACCTGTAGTGGATACGCTTTATTTAAAAGCCGTGTATGGCGTAGGCAAGCGTTTGTTGGCTGAAGTGCATTGGAATGGTCAAGACTATCTTTATCTTAAGGGGCAAACTTGGCCTTTGGGGCATGCGCAGCAAAAAAACTTGCGCTTAGTCAAAATGGCAGGGCGCTGTATTACCTTAGCTCAGCAGGAAACCCAGCATCATTTGTGTGTGAATACGCCAGGAGCAGAACCATGATGACTAAATGGTTGCCGCGTACGGCTTTTAAACGTCAGGCCGACAGTTTTGACCTATCAGGGCTGGCGCAGTTAGATGAGATTCCGGTATTAAGCAGCTCTCACGCTATTCAACAATTAGACCCTCAGATCGAGCGTTTATTGATTACTGAGTTTGAGTTGGGGGAACAAGCCAGTCGCATTTGTCCGGTTTTGCTGGCTGACCAAACCGTGACGGTTTTTGCTATTAAAGAACACCAAACCGGAGATGCGTTGTTGACGTTATGGCAGCAGTTACAAGACAAAGGGTATCGCTTAGCGGCGGTGCCTTGTTATGTGCTTAGTGTGAGTTTATTGCTGGAGCTGATTCGAGACACGCAGCTGACAGGTGAGGATTTAGTCCTAGGAGCCGGAGCCAGCACCTTATGGAGCCAAGCTGATTTATTTAATGCTTTTTTGGATATTGTGCGTTGGGGGGTACAGCATAAATCCAGTGATATTCATATCAATATCTTCACCGCCAGCGAGTGTTCGGAAGTCCGTTTTTCTATTGCAGGGCGCTATGTGTTTCCTCCTAAGTTTCATGGGATGAGCACGCGTTTTTTATTGGATATGTTAGCCGTAGCGTGGATGAATATTCGAGGAGGGAATGGGGCGGTGTTTGACCCCCACAAAGAGCAACAAGGTAGTTTGAACTGTGAGGTGGATGGTAGTGCTTTGATGTTGCGCTGGGGCTCTTTAGCTGCTGAATTAGGCCCCAGTATCTGTTTGCGGGTTTTACATAGAGAGGTGGAAGCCACTTTACCGGATTTGGCTAGCTTGGGTTATTTGCCTGACCAGCAAGAGCAACTGCAAAACACCTTGGCCGGTGAGGGCGGTGCGGTCATTTTTTCTGGTGCAGTGGGTTCAGGTAAATCAACCACCTTAGCGGCGTTGGTGGCGCAGTTACCCTCATGGCGTAAGCTCATCAGCATAGAGGATCCGGTGGAATATTTAATTCCTAATGCCATTCAGGTGGCCTTGAGTCGCGATTTACATAACGAATCTCATCAACCCTTTGGGGCCAAACTACGAGCGCTTAAGCGAGCTGCGATGACAGATGTGCTGTTAGGGGAAATACGGGATTTAGAAACCGGTAGAGCTTTTACTGATTTGAGCTCCTCAGGTGTACGTCTATACACCACGGTACATGCAGCGAGCGCTGCCTTGGTTCCTGCTCGGTTGCATTCAGATTTTGTGGGAGTTTCCATGGATTTGATGGCTGCCCCAGGTATTTTGCGTCTGCTGGTGCATCAGTGTTTATTGCCCCGTTTGTGTGCCGAGTGTGCTTTGCCTTTAAGCGCATTGCAGCAATTTCCTGCGCTGGCGTTATCAGTGACTCAAGGCGATTTCCAACGTTGGAAAGATCAGCTTGGCGCCTTGGTGGGCGAGGCCGGTCTGCAGCAAATGCGTGTGCGTCAGCCGGAGGGTTGTGCGCACTGTATAAACCCTGAGTTACCGGATTTAAACGGCTGGCAGGGTCGTATTGTAAGTGCTGAGATCCTAGATCCCATTTTATACCCGGACTACCTGAGCGCTTTGCATCACAAGCAACCGGTGTTGCCAGACTTACTGCAACAGGGGTGGCGTCCTTTACGTTACAACGCGCTGCAGCAAGCGTTGTTGGGGTTGATTGATCCCTTTGATTTAGAGCGCTATTTTTCTGTTTTTAATTCCGCTGCTTGGCAGGGCTACAAAGGGGGGTAAATCAGATGTTGCGTACCACTTGGAAGTCAATACAACTGTTTTGTGATCGCTGGCAGTTTAAACGCGAGCAGGCGGATTATTTTCTCTACTTAAGTCAGCTGATGCAGGCCACACAAGGACACGTCACTCTTAGAACCATTTTTGCCCAAGAAGCACAGCGTTATGGGCCACACACTTACAGGGGGCGGCTAGCTTTGTATTGGTTGCAACGTTATGAGCACAACGGCGGTGACTTGGCGCAAACGTGGGCGGGGGTGTTGTCTGCGGTAGATCGTTTAGTGATTCAGATGGGGCAGGCCCGAGGGGATCAAGCGTTAGCTATTGCTTTTGAACTTCTAACCCAGCAACACCAGCAAACGCGGCATTTACGCTCTAGTTTGGCGTTGTTGCTATGGCCTGTGCTGATAGCGCTGGTGTTAATTAGCTGTATGTTAGCGCTGATTCCATTGTTTACCGTGCCAGAGTTAGCGGCAACTTTTGCAGTATTGCCTGCTGAGCTGCATGGGGCTAAGACCCACCTGTTATTTACAACAGCGCAGTTTATTGACCGGTATGGCGTGCTGGTTTTGTTTGGGTTGGTTCTGCTTTTGTTAGGAGTGTGGTGTTCTTTGTCTAGATTGACGGGACGTTTGCGTAATTGGCTGGACTTTTTAGAGCCGTGGCAAAGCTACAAAATGCTGCAGTCTACCTATGTATTTGCCTTATTAAGCTTATTGCTCAATGAACAGGTGGCCCAATTGCGCTTAGGTCAAGCCGTACAGATGTTAGGTCAAAGCTCCAATAAATGGTGGGTCTGGCAAGCACAAAAAATCCAAGAGCGCATGGTACGTGGCGAGGTCGGGGCTAAAGGTTTCGCCACTGGGCTGTTGCCACAGTCTATGCAATGGTTTTTTGAAGATGTGGAGCAAAGCCAAGGGATTGCGCGTGCTTTGGTGGTTTTGCAGCAGCGTTTGCAGCAACAGTTTCAAAAGCAACTTTTACTCAAAGCCCAGGTGTGGCGTTGGTTTTTGTTATTGACGTGTGTAGGTGTGATGTTGGCCATTGGAGGGTGGCATTACTTGGTTATTGATGAAATGCGTAGGGCTTTATTAATGTTTTATGCTCAATAAATTAGGGGGCTTATATGTTGGTATATCCAGTAAATTGGCGGTTTTCAGCCACAAAAAAAGACAGAAATGCTCGGCAAGCGGGTTTGTCATTAATAGAAATTTCGGTAGTTAGTGCCATTATTTTATTAATTGCTATTGTTAGTATTCCAGCTATTAATAGTTTCATTATTGAAAGTCGAGTGCCCAAAGTGGGCGAGGGCATAGCGCGTTTTGTGGTGAACCATAGTGTGAATACGCCGTTATATGAAGCGGAGCCTTACGAGGGGGTGGATAATGCACTTTTTGCTCAACAACTAGAAAGTGCTGGTGTGTTTAACGTAATGGGTACAGGCGCTAATTTACAGGTTTTGCATGGATTAGGCCGAGACGGCACGGTGCAAATTACGGGCGGGGAAAATTTAACTATTACTTTAGACAAGGTGAATCATGCGGCTTGCCCGGGTTTGTCATCGGTGCTGCAACGATTGGCGAACACCATCACCGTAGGCTCGGAAACGGTCAAGTCCACTGAGAAATCTTACAATGCCACTCATGCGCAAAAACAATGTGAGAGAGGGGATTTAAACACCTTTGAGTTTGTAATTAGTTAGGTGAACTATGACTAAACAGGACGGATCACTACTCATAGAGCTAGGTTTGGTGCTAATGCTTTTATTGGGGCTTAGTACCGGGGTAGGGGCTTGGCTTAAGCACAAAGCCGAGCAGCAAAAAGCAGAAAACCTAGCACATTGGATGCTGAGTGTGCAGCAGGGGGTACAGCGCTATTTAGATGCGCATGCGACTCAACTTTTACAGACTCCTTCTGCTACCGTCCTTACCGGGTTTTCTGATGCTTGGCAGCCCACTGTGGCAGAGCTGTCGCAGGCTCGGTTCCTTGCGGCAGATAGCGTCTCCAATGACCAACTAAGCATTCAGGTGCAACCGGCGGGCTGTGCGGCGGATATTTGTCACCTTGATGCGCTAATTAGCTATGCGCAGCCTTTGCTAACGTCTAGTGGGTATGTCAATTTAGAGGCCACTGCGCAGTGGTTAAGCCAAGCGCAAGGCAAGGGGTATGTGGTGTATGAGCACTCGCCGCACTGGCTTTCTGGGGTCAGCCGGCGGATTGCAAACCCGCCGTTGGGGCACAGCCAAAGACTAGCCATAGGAACTGTAGCTATGCTGGCTAGCACGGATAATACAGGGTCTTTGTACCTACGCCTAAAAGATCGGCGGAACCCCGATTTTCAGGCGAATGTGGATGTGGCGGGTTCTGTACGTACCACCGAAGACTTGCAGGTAGGCCGTTATTTATACTTGCCTTCTTTGGGGCAGAGCGAGTCTCATTGCGAGCATGAGGGGGCCATTAGCTTAGAGGACACCCAGTTGCTCTTGTGTAGTCAGGGTGTTTGGGTGCAGCTTTCTAATAACTCTCAGTGGGACCCTATGCAAATTAAAGTTTTTTTCGAGCGCGTATTAAATTTAGGCGAGTCGTTTTTACCCTTAGCCGCTGGGGGGTATTATGGTGAGTCAAGAGACGGTAGAGACAGTATGGCTTGTTGGTTATTTAATCCGCTCACCCATGCTTGCTCCTGTCCTGCTAATGCTTCTAGAGCATTACCGGTAGGGGTCAAGCAAGTCAGGACGCATTACTCTAGTGCTAATTCCTCAGATATACGCACCATTCAGCTGTATGGTTGTCTGAGCAGTTAAGTCGCTGGAATGCGACGTAGCTGAATAGTGCTGTTAGGTGTTTAACTAATCTATTACTATAATGGTCTGTTACCTATTATTGTCGTGCTGCTTTCAATGAAAACATCCGAAATTCGTCAAAAGTTTTTATCTTTTTTCCAAGAGCGAGGCCATGAAATTGTGCCTTCCTCTTCCTTAATTCCTGCCAATGATCCTACATTACTGTTTACTAATGCGGGCATGGTGCAGTTTAAAGATGTGTTTACGGGCAAAGAAACGCGCCCGTATACCAGCGCGACATCATCACAACGTTGTGTGCGTGCTGGTGGTAAACACAATGACCTTGAAAACGTAGGTTATACCGCACGTCATCACACCTTCTTTGAAATGCTGGGTAATTTCAGCTTCGGCGATTACTTCAAAGAAGACGCGATTAAATACGCGTGGGAACTGTTAACCAAAGTGTATGGGTTGCCCGAAGAAAAACTTTGGGTAACGGTCTATCACGAAGACGATGAGGCCTATGCCATCTGGCATGAACAGGTGGGCGTGCCAGCCGAACGCATTATTCGTATTGGGGATAAAGGTGGTCGCTATATGTCAGATAATTTCTGGCAAATGGCTGACACAGGTCCCTGTGGTCCTTGTTCCGAGATCTTTTTTGATCATGGTCCTGATGTGTGGGGTGGTCCTCCTGGCTCCCCCGAAGAAGACGGCGATCGTTATATCGAAGTCTGGAACTTGGTCTTCATGCAGTTCGATCGTGACGCCGAGGGCAACCTCAATCCTTTACCCAAGCCTTGTGTAGATACAGGTATGGGTCTAGAGCGTATTTCTGCTGTCTTGCAGCATGTACACTCTAACTACGAGATTGATTTATTCCAGCACCTGATTCAGGCGGCCGCTCGTGAAACCGCAGTAACGGATTTAACCAACAATTCCTTAAAAGTCATTGCGGATCATATCCGTGCTTGTGCTTTTATGATCGTAGATGGTGTGATCCCCAGTAACGAGGGGCGTGGTTATGTCTTGCGTCGTATTGTGCGCCGTGCTTTACGCCATGGGCATAAACTAGGGCAAAACAATCCTTTCTTCTTCCGTTTAGTCGCCGATTTAGCGCAGCATATGGGCGAGGCCTACCCAGAGTTAGTGCAAAATCAAAGCCGTATCGAGCAAATTCTTAAACAAGAAGAAGAGCGCTTTAGCGAAACCTTAGAACACGGCATGAAAATCTTAGAGGGCGCTTTGGCTGAATTGCCCAAAGACGGCGTACTAGATGGCCAAACTCTATTTGCTTTGTACGATACCTATGGTTTCCCGGTAGATTTGACCGCGGACATTTGTCGCGAGCGCGAGGTAGAAGTCGACCTAGACGGGTTTGAGCAAGCCATGCAGCGTCAACGCGAAATGGCTCGTGCGTCTGGTAAATTCAAAACCACAGCGGCAGATTTGCGTTATGACGGTGTAGCAACACATTTCGATGGCTATGAGCACCTGCAGGCCACGGCGACGGTAACTGCTCTATACGTAGATGGCAGTGCGGTTGCTCAGGTCACTGCGGGTCAGGAAGCCATCGTGGTTTTAGACATTACCCCCTTCTATGCCGAGTCGGGTGGTCAGGTAGGTGATACCGGAGTCTTGCAAAGCGATGCGGCCATCTTTGATGTAGAAGACACACAGAAAATTTTATCCAATGTTTTTGGGCATCATGGCACCGTAACTCAAGGCACGCTTAACGTAGGTGATACGGTGGCGGCTCAGGTCAATGCCGAACACCGTCAACATACAATTCGTAATCACTCGGCCACACACTTGATGCACAAAGCGTTAAAAATCGTGTTGGGTGATCATGTGCAACAGCGTGGTTCTTTGGTGGATGCCGATAAAACACGTTTTGACTTTGCTCACGACTCCGCTGTTACTGCCGAGCAAATTGCTCAGGTCGAAGCCATTGTGAATGCCGAGGTGCTTGCTAACGACCCCGTTGCTGCTCAGCTCATGAGCTTTGACGAGGCCGTAAGTGGTGGTGCAATGGCTTTGTTCGGTGAAAAATATGGGGACGAGGTCCGTGTCTTAGACATTGGCTTTTCCAGAGAGCTTTGTGGTGGTACGCACGTTCAACGCACGGGTGATATTGGCCTTTTCAAGGTCATTTCCGAGGGTGGGGTCGCTGCAGGTGTGCGCCGTATCGAAGCCATTACGGGCGAAAATGCTCTGGTTTGGGTACAAAAACGCGAGGCTGTTTTACAAAGTGCTGCGGCTAGCTTGCGCACTCAACCTGAAAAACTAAGCGAGCGTTTGACGCAACTCCAAGCGCAGTTACGTGACCTAGAGCGTGAGCGCGATCAACTAAAAGACAAGCTGGCCGCTTCAGCGGGTCAAGACCTAGCGGGTCAAGCCATCGCCTTGGCGAATGGCGTACAGTTGTTAGTGGCTCATGTGCAGGGCGCAGATCCTAAGTCTTTGCGTACTACGGCAGACCAGCTTAAAGATAAACTGAAATCTGCAGTGGTGCTTTTGGCTACCGATAAAGATGACAAGGTCAGCTTAGTAGCGGGTGTGACTGCTGATATTAACTCAAAGGTTAAAGCCGGCGAGTTGATTGGGATGGTGGCACCGTTGGTGGGTGGTAAAGGCGGTGGCCGTCCCGATATGGCCATGGGCGGTGGGACTGATCCTGCTGCTTTACCTGCGGCGCTTAGTTCTGTTCAGGCTTGGGTCGAATCCAAGCTATAATTTCAACCTTTAGGTTCTTATGTCAGATGACATTTCTTTTGAGCTTGAGGTGGATACCAGTGGGCTGACCTGCCCACTGCCTATCTTGCGAACCAAAAAAGCT
This sequence comes from uncultured Paenalcaligenes sp., assembly GCA_947632305.1. Classification (GTDB taxonomy): domain Bacteria; phylum Pseudomonadota; class Gammaproteobacteria; order Burkholderiales; family Burkholderiaceae_B; genus Paenalcaligenes. The sequence continues at coordinate 32,306 of CANROS010000007.1, forward strand.
CTGGCTCAATTGCAAAGCGGTGAGGTCGTAAAAGTCATTACTACAGACCCGCGTGCCAAAGAAGATTTTCAAGCTTTCACTGATCAAACAGGTAATACCCTGCTTGGGCAGTATGATGAGGGTGACGGCGTTATTCATTACATTCGCCGTCGCTAATACAGGTAGATTCTAACTTGTTGTGTATTTGTCGCGTAAACCGTGTAAAATACGCTAGCAATTTCCGCTAAGACTTACTTAGTGGTAGAATCTTTGGTTTTACACTTTTTTAACAGGAAGGGATTATCAATGGTGGTAATTCGCCTAGCCCGTGGTGGCTCCAAGAAACGTCCGTTTTACACTGTAGTAGCCGCCAACTCTAGCGACCGTCGCGATGGTCGCTTCATTGAGCGTTTAGGTTTCTACAATCCCGTTGGTGGCGAAGGTCAAGAAAACCTACGTCTACAACAAGAGCGTGTTCAATACTGGATTGACAACGGTGCTCAGCTATCTCCAGCTGTAGCTCGTCTAGTAAAAGAATACTCTAAAGCTCAAGCTGCTTAATTAATTAGGTAGTGCTTCGCTATGTCTTCAAAACAGATGTCATCAGATTTACCTGCTGATTTAATCGAAGTAGGTCGAGTGGTATCTGCTTACGGGGTACGTGGCTGGGTCAAGGTCCAACCTTATTCAGCCGATGCCGAAGCATTGCTTACTATTAATAACTGGTGGCTCCGAGCGCCCGTACCTCCCAACAAGGCGGGCGACTTGGCAACTGCTCCGGCGCAGTTATTTACGGTGACCAAATCCCGTCCTCACAGTGCAACGGTTGTTGCGCAGTTTCAGGGCTTTGATGATCGTGATTTTGCCGAAAAGCTCAAAGCGCATACCGTTTGGGTATCGCGTTCTGAGTTTCCCTCAGTGGAAGAAGACGAACATTACTGGGTCGACTTGATTGGCTGCCTATTGTATGGCGACCACAATGGCCAGTCCGTGTTGGTAGGACAAGTCGCTAATGTCTTCGATAACGGAGCTCACGCCGTTCTCGAGGTGCATACCGGACTCCTAAACGATCAGGCCCAGTTCATATCGCATTTAGATGCCAAACAACGTCCTGTTGTAGAGCTTGTCCCTTTTGTGGATGCTTATATTGACACCGTCGATAGCCAAGCAAAAACCATTCTCAGCTCTTGGCCTGTTTTTGACAATTAACGATGCGCTTTGACGTCGTTAGTTTATTTCCCGAGATGTTTAGCCCCTTGACGGATAATGGGGTAAATGCGCGTGCGCGCCATAAACAGATTTGGGATCTGCAGTTTTGGAACCCGCGTACCTATACGCACGATACACATCGTACGGTAGATGATCGTCCTTATGGTGGCGGCCCAGGTATGGTGATGTTGGCCGAACCTTTGGATGCGGCCGTAGACGACGCCCTAGCTGCGCGTCAGGCGCAACAGCTTAGTTCTCCCGTGATTTTAATGAGCCCGACTGGGCAGCGCTTTGATCAGCGCATGGCGCAGTCGTGGGCGCAGTCTGATGGCGCCATTTTGATTTGTGGCCGTTACGAAGGCATAGATCAGCGTTTTATAGATGCGCGCGTCACTCACGAAATCTCTTTAGGGGATTTTGTGTTGTCCGGAGGGGAAATTGCTGCCTTAGCTATGATGGATAGTATTATCCGTTTATTGCCTGGGGTGTTAAATGACCAGCAGTCTGCAGTAAGTGATTCTTTTCATGAAGGGCTAGATGGCTTATTAGATAGCCCGCATTACACCCGGCCTGAAATTTATAAAGGCCAGGCGATTCCTGATGTGCTTAAATCAGGTAATCATAAAAATATTGAGCGTTGGCGCCGAGAGCAGTCGTTGCGCTTGACGGCGCAACGCCGCCCAGAGCTGATTTTGCAGGCCAGAGCGCAAGGTTTATTAAATAAAAAAGATGAACAATACCTAGCGGAACTGCAACCTGAGCTGGCAGCAAGCTCTAAATAAAAAATTGCCCTGAATATGGACTCAGGGCAATTTTTATTGGGCTTAGCGATTTAAGATCAAAATGGTTTCCTCGGTGGCGTTGGCCCGGATGGCCGCCACATCACTGTCTACTATTTTGCATTCGAAATTTTCATACAAACTGAGTTGATCGTCGTAATGGGGGCTACGTTTGCCATGACGATCCATAAAGCCACTTTGTCCGGGAGGCATGGCATCACAAAACTCTACGCCCTCTGCGCTAAAAATGACACGGTTGTTTTCTGTGCCTCTATTTTGGTAGCCAGTAAATTGATAGGTATTGCCTGGTGATGTTTGAGGGGTGCCAGTGAAGTTTTTATCGCTAAAGCGATGGATGGAGCTGGCTAATTGCCAGTTTTTTGGGTTTGGGCCCTGCTGGGCGCTTAAGCGAGCATAGGTGTTTTCTAAAGCTTGTTGAATGACGGCTTGGGATCCTGTTTCAGCAAAAATAGCATAACGGCTGGCATCAGGATGTTGCTCTAACTCTAAAGCGCGCAATAACACCTTGGTGCCCATGCTTAAGTTAATGGAGCCGGGATTTGGGCCAGCATCCGTGGCAAACCCGGTGCTTGAATAACTGGCTTGGTGTTTTTCAGGAATAAGAGGTAACAAAGCTAATTGATACATTTCCTCTAGCCAAGTTCGAAAAATCAAACGGGCGGCGGTGTTGTTGTGGCCTTGATTGTCTATCTCTAGCCCATCCCAAGCGGCTAGCGTTTGTACCATTGCATACGCTGGTTCGTTGCTTTTGAACTGGTCTGCTGCTTTTTCTAGGTGGGGTGCAAAATAGCGCCAATTGACATCCGTGTACGAAGCGGTTTTATTGAAATCCCAGATTTCCTCTAAGCTAAACTGGTCTTTTTGTGCATATTGCGTATTGAGTTCATTAACGCGATCGCCGTAGGCCCAGAAATAGGTGTCCGTATTGGTTGTATCTGGGGCGGGGCGGTTATTCCAGTTGCTTAGGTAGCCTTGGGCAGGGTTGTAGGCTTTAGGGATGGCGTCAAAGCTTAAGATGCCCTCCCACTCCATTGATCCGTCGCCTTTAGCCGGGAGGCGCATGTCTTGCTGGGCAGGGCGTTTAGGTAGATAGCCTGGGGAGACATAACCAATATTGCCGTCTTTGTCGGCGTAATACCAGTTAATGGTGATGGCCATTTTTTCGGCTTGCTCTAAAAACTGTTCCCAGTTTTGAGCTTTGGCTACATTTAACCAAGCCAAAAGAGATTGTACTTCATAGCCATCCCAACTTCTTTTTTTACTATAAGCCGTTTGGTTTTTTGGGTCGAATTGAGTCAACAAACCATGGTGTGAGCTCCACACAGAAATGATTTGGTCTTTTTGGTCGCGCACATGAATGCGCTCTTGGCGTTCGGTTAAGTCTAGATAACGGCCATTAAATAGGTATTGGGTGGGCTGTTGGGGATTAAGTTGAAGCTGATAGATGTCTACTACATCTTGGGGGCCGGCGGTAGCGCCCCAAGCGATCTGGCTGTTGGTGCCAAATAACACAATGGGGTAGGCGAAAGGTGTATTACCGACTACATCAAATCCCGCGCCGTGTAGGCCTATACCGTAGGTGTAGCTAGGGTTATACCAACCAAACTGAGGGCCATTAATTAAAACCGTGGCATTTTCTGTGATGCGATGAGGTTGGGTCATCCACAGATTGCTGGCTTTGGGAGCAAAGTCAGGGCCAGTACCGCCCCAGTGTAGTTGTTGTTGGCTGTAGGCGGCTACGGTGGCTTGGTTGGAAATGGGAGCCAGTTTAGAAAGGGTGTCTGTAGGAGTGCTAGAGGTGGGTGCGGCGTTATTGGCTGCTGGCACGGTAGTGGGTGACTGAGGGTCGTTCAGCCAGCGTAACTCATTAAAGATACGGTGAGCTTTTTCTGGGCCATGTTGTTGCTCTAGGTCTTGTAATAGGCCTAAGGCGCTGACCTCAAGGTTCGTGTCAGAAAAACGGTTGGCCATGGAGCCTACCCAGATCATGACCACATCAAAGCCGGACAGAGGGCTGGGCTCAAAGTCGTAGTCTACGTATTCTTTAGGTAAAAGCTCGGGGTTTTTTTTAACTTTGGCTAGATAGGCATTATAACCATCGGCATAACCTTGGAAAATATCTGCGTCTGCTTGATTTAGCGTTGCCATTTGGCGCTGTATGGAGACGGGGTTAAAGTTTTGGCGTACGCTAATATCATAATTGAGGTAGGCGTTATTTGGGCCGGCGCCTAAGACTTCGGCAGTGGAGCCTATAAACGATCGCCGCGCCATATCAATTTGAAATAAACGGTCTTGGGCTACAGCGTAACCATAACCATAAAATAGGCCGTAAGTGGTGTCGGCAAAAACATGGGGTACACCATAGTTATCGCGTTGAATCTCTATGGTTTGAGGTGAGGTGGCATAAGCTGAGTTAAAAAGAGCGCTAGCAATAAGGCTTAAACCCAAGAAGGTTTTTTGGGACGCTAGTAGGGGGCGCATGGATAAGTCTCCTCATTTGATACGTTTTTTTTATGTTGTTTGTTAAAAGCGTGCTTATTTATAATCTAGCATCATAAGTTAAGGGAGATTGGTAGAGGCTTCAAGAGAGGGCTTGTACTAGGTTCCGCATATAAAATACGTAAAAGAAACGCCCCATAAATGGGGCGCTTTTTCGTACAGCTTGGGATTTAGGCGTTGAGGCGCGCTAGTTGTTGCTGGATTTTTTCCAAGGTTTGGCTAAAGCTAGCCAGTCTCTCGCGTTCTTGTTGAACGACGGCTTCGGGTGCGCGTTCTACAAAACTGGCGTTATTGAGTTTGCCATTGGCTTTGGCGATTTCGCCAGAAAGACGATCAATCTCTTTGGTTAAGCGTGCTGTTTCGGCTTCGACGTCCACTTCTATGTGTAGCATCAATTGGGTCGTGCCTACGACTTGTACCGGTGCGCCTAAATCTGGCAGTTGAGTGTGGATTTCCACCTCGGCTAGCTTTGCTAGGGCTTTGAGGTAGGGTGTGTTTTGTGCTAATACGTTTGCATCGCCTTGTGCCAAAAGTGGGGCTCGTTCTGACGGAGATAAGCCCATCTCGCTGCGCAAGGCCCGGATAGCATCCACTTGAGCTTTAAGCTCGTTCACACTTTTTTCCGCGGCTTCGTTGAGTTCAGCGGCATTGAACTCGGGGTACGCTTGCACGCTGATGCTGAGGTCTTGCTCGGCTGTGCGTTTACCGGCGATCAAGGCCACTTTTTGCCAAAGCTCTTCGGTGATGTAAGGAATGATGGGGTGGGCCAAACGCAGTACGGTTTCTAGCACTTCAATTAACGTGCGTTGCGTGCCTAAACGCTGTGCCGAGTTGCCTTGTTGAATTTGGACTTTGGCCATCTCTAGGTACCAGTCGCAGTACTCATCCCAAACAAAGTGGTAGATGGCATTGGCGATATTGTCAAAGCGGTACTCAGCAAAGTTGCGCTCTACCAGTTGGATTAAGCGTTGTAATTGACTGCGAATCCATTGGTCTACCACGGAGTATTCGGCGACGGCATCAGGTTGAGCAAAAGGCTGCTCGGCTTCGGTGTTCATCAACACAAAGCGGGTGGCATTCCAGAGCTTGTTGTTGAAATTACGATAGCCTTCGCAGCGTTTTAGGTCAAAGTTGATATTGCGTCCCAACGTGGCATAAGCGGCCATGGTAAAACGCAGCGCATCGGTACCATAGGCGGGCACGCCATCGGGGTAGTCTTTGCGGGTGCGTTTGGCAATGCTGTCTGCTTGTTTGGGGTTCATCAAGCCAAAGGTGCGCTTTTGAACTAGGGTTTCAAGATCAATGCCCTCAATGAGGTCTACGGGGTCAATGGTATTGCCACGAGATTTGCTCATTTTTTTACCTTCCATGTCGCAGACTAAGCCGTGTACATAGACGGTGTTAAAGGGGACTTGGCCTGTCATGTGCATGCTCATCATGACCATGCGCGCCACCCAGAAGAAAATAATATCAAAGCCTGTGACTAAGATGCTGGAGGGTAGGTATTTGGCAAGATCAGGGGTCTGCTCGGGCCAACCCAAATCGGTAAAAGGCACTAGCGCAGAAGAAAACCAAGTGTCGAGTACGTCTTCGTCACGGCGCAAATCGCCTGTGATGCCTTGGGCTTGGGCTTTTTCTTGGGCTTCGGCTTCGTTGCGAGCGACGATAATGGTGCCGTCCTCGGCATACCAGGCGGGAATTTGGTGACCCCACCAAAGCTGACGGGAAATGCACCAGTCTTGGATGTTGTTTAGCCACTGATTGTAAGTGGTGCTCCAGTTGTCAGGCACGAACTTAACTTGACCGTTTTCTACGACCTCTAGGGCTACCTCGGTGATGCTTTTGCCGGGATGCATAGAGTTTTCAGGCGCCGCTTTGCTCATGGCCACAAACCATTGGTCGGTCAGCATGGGCTCAATAACGGTGCTAGTGCGATCGCCACGAGGCACCATCAGCGTATGGGGCTTAATGGCTTGTAGGGCGTCTATCGCCTCAAGATCAGCCACGATTTGTTTGCGGGCTTCGAAGCGATCTAGGCCTTGGTATTTTTCAGGGGCATTTTCGTTGATTTTGGCATCTAAGGTCAGAATATTGATTTTTTCTAAACCATGACGTTCACCTACGGCATAGTCATTGAAGTCGTGCGCTGGCGTGACCTTAACCACACCTGTACCGAATTCACGGTCTACGTAGTCGTCTGCAATAATGGGGATTTCGCGACCAACCAAAGGTAGAGTCACGGTTTGACCAATCAGGTGCTGATAGCGCTCGTCTTCGGGGTGTACCATTAGGGCCACATCCCCTAGCATGGTTTCTGGGCGAGTGGTGGCAACGACGAGGTGAGTGAGAGCCCCGGAGGCTTGGGTGAGGGGGTAGCGGATTTCCCACAAATGACCTTGCTCTTCGACACTTTCCACCTCTAGGTCAGAGACGGCGGTGCCTAAAACGGGGTCCCAGTTCACTAAACGCTTGCCGCGATAAATTAAGCCTTGTTCGTGTAAACGTACAAAAGTTTCGGCTACACCGCGGGTGAGGTTTTCATCCATGGTGAAGTATTCGCGTTCCCAGTCGCACGAAGAGCCTAAGCGACGAATTTGTTCGGTAATCGCGTTGCCAGACTGCTCTTTCCATTCCCAGACTTTTTCTACAAAACGTTCGCGGCCTAAATCGTGGCGCGAGATGTTTTGCTGGTCTAGTTGGCGTTCTACGATGATCTGAGTCGCAATACCAGCGTGGTCGGTGCCGGGGATAAAGGCAGTGTCAAAACCTTTCATGCGGTGATAGCGTGTTAAGCCATCCATGATGGTTTGGTTAAATGCATGGCCCATGTGCAAGGTACCCGTCACATTAGGAGGGGGGCATTGAATGACAAAAGCAGGGCTGGTGCCGTCTGCGCTAGGGACATGTTGACCGCTGCGAAATAAACCGGCCTGTTCCCATTGCGCATAACGCTGACTTTCAATGTCTTTGGGTTCAAAGCTTTTGGCAAGCTGATCGAGTAGAGAAGTATTGGAAGAGTTGGTCATTGTGTTGCTAGTTAAGGCAAGATCTGGGGGGCTGTCCCCAAAAAGCTGCGATTAAAAAATAATAAGTCTAAAAGCTGTATTTTAAGATGCGGCAGGACGCTGTGGGCATGTTAAAATACTTCGCTATCTTAAAAAGATCAAAAGTGATTGTTTTTTTTGATAAAAACAACATTTTCCTTGTCACTGTCGCGCTTGCTTATGCAGGCACGACGTCATTTTTGTTTATACTGGGATTTTACATGGCTATTGAACGCACCCTATCTATTATTAAGCCTGATGCTGTTGCTAA
>CANROS010000008.1 GCA_947632305.1 uncultured Paenalcaligenes sp.
CTTTGGCTTTATGATCTTACCTATTCCTCCGTGGCTGCGCTTTTTTCACAGCCATTACTTACTCGCCGGTTTACGCCAATCTCTAGGTGTACTCTTGCCTGTGGTCGTGCTTGGGGGAATCTTTAAGCTCTACTCTCTGGCCATCATTATGGCCATGGGCGCCATGTGTGTGGCTATCGTGGATCAAGCCGGAGGCCCTAGACGCTTTCGTACCAATGAAATGCTAGGGGCCGCTATTTTAGGGACCTTTACCGTTTTCATCACCGGTTTAAGCTCTAGCTCATCCTTAGCCATTTGGGTCTTAGTCCCCACTCTGGGCTTTAGTTACTCCATGCTTAATGTGTATGGAAAACGGGGCGGACTCATTGCTTTTGCGTGTTTGTTACTCATGGTTTTAACCTTGCGCTATCCCATGAGTCCAGATGAAGTGCTGCTGCACACGTTCTATTCCGCAGCAGGCGCTTTTTTTTACCTTTCTTTTAGCCTGCTATTTAGACGTCTGCTTTTTTTACAAGATGAACGCAGCACCTTAACCGTTGCGTTATTTGCGACCGCTTCTTATATGAAGCAGCGCGCCAAATTCTATGACATTGATACTGAGCTAGACGACGCCTATCGCGATCTGATAAAAAAACAAGCGGAGATGACCGAGTCTCAACAAGCCATTCGTGACATGGTCTTACGCGAGCTGCCCAAAGGCGGCACAGGCAGTGCAGAGGCTACCCGTCTTTCGTTATTGGCGATCTATGTCAATATGGAAAGCTTGCGCGATTCTCTGGTCGCTAGCCATACGGATTATGTCAATCTCAGACGGGCCATGGGCAAATGTGACTTTCTCTTTTTTACCCACGATGCGCTCTACCAAATGGGTCTGGCTGTAGGACATATTGCTCTTAATGTCTCTAGACGCCGTAAAACCAAGCCTCCGCATAGCGCTAAAGCCGAAATCCGTGCCCTAGAATACGAGCTAGAACGCTATAAGCGCACCCAATTTAATAAAGAGCAACCTGAAATCTATGCTCTCTTAGTCCAAATTGTGCGTCGATTACGCAATGTTCAAAATCTCATTGATCATATGGCGGCTCAAACCCGCAACCCTAGTAATGATATTCCTTTAGACCAATACCTAGATAAATCCCTAAGCCGTTTTTTAGCTAGAGATGAAATTCGTCTAGGAATGCTCACCAGTAATTTGCGCTGGAACTCAGCAACGTTTCGCTATGCCATTCGTATCAGCTGTGCCTGTTTGTTAGGGCTAGCTGTGCCCTCTGTGGTGGCGTATTTTTCACCCCAAATGGAAATACTACAGGCGATCACGTCTTATAGTTATTGGATCATCATGACCTCGTTGGTGATCTTAAAACCCGCTTTCTCCTTAACCAAACAGCGCAATATGTTTAGATTAGCCGGCACGGCTTTGGGGTGCTTGCTCACGTTTGCTTTATTCAAAACAACCACAAACAGTGAAGTTTATTTATTTATTTTGCTGTTTGCCTATATTTTAGGCAATAGTTTGGTGCTGCTCAATTACATGCTGTCAGCCCTATTCACTACGATTTTTGTTTTAATTTCTTTCCAGTTTTTACAAGCCAGCGATACCTTTGTGATTGGAGAGCGCTTTATAGACACCTTGATCGGTTGCGCTATTGCTTTGGTGTGCAGTTATATTCTGCCATGGTGGGAATCAAACTCGTTACACACACTGGCCCAAAACGCCTTGCAAGCCAATAAAAACTACCTACATACCGGTTTGCTCTACGCAGAGCTTAAACGTCAACACAATGCAGCCACCAGTGTAGCCGAAGAGGGGCAGAGCCTTATGCTAAGTGCCGCTGCCTTAAGCAAACTAGAACATGACCTCATGGATGCGGATACCCAATGGCAACTGGCTAAACGTCAGGTACACATCAGTTTTAGTAATTTTTCCTCGGGCTTTTATCGAATGATGAATGAGCCTAGCTCTCATCAAACGAATGTGGCGTTATTGAATAACGTACTGAGTCAAAACCATGTGCTGGCCTCCCAAATCAGTGCCTCTATTCCTTTGTTGGCTACCCTAATAGAGGTTCCACCCGAGGTAGCTAAAGCCATTGCTTATATTGAGCGTGAGCTAAATAATACCGACTCAGCCCCAGTCGGGTCTTTAGAGACCGAAGGGGAGCTCGCCATGTTGGCTTACCCCTTGCGTCAAATGATGCGCGCTTCTCAGCTAATACGACAAGACATGCAAGGCCTAGTGCTTAGCTCTGGGCCTCCTACCCCTGACTACGTCAAAAAACAACTTACAACGACTCAGGGCGACGGAACACTAACTTAGATTCCGAAGAAACCTCTGGCACAAAACCATAGCCTTCGTAATCAAACCCTTTTAAGCTTTCTACGTCGGCACATTGCTGATCAATGGCGTAACGCAGCATTAAGCCACGCGCTTTTTTGGCATAAAAACTAATAATTTTCCAATCAGCGCCTTTTTGATCCTGAAAAACACACTCGACCACAGGAAATTTCAACGCTTTTTTATCCACAGCCTTGAAGTATTCATTGGAAGCCAAGTTAATCACTACAGGACTAGGCATAGCGCTTTGCTGTAGGTATTGGTTAATGTATTGTGCCAGCTGACTACCCCAATACTCATAGAGGTTTTTGCCTGCAGAAGTAGCGAGCTTAGTCCCCATTTCTAAACGATACGGCTGCATTAAGTCCAATGGACGCAACACTCCGTATAAACCGCTTAAAACCAACGCATGCTGCTGAAGCCACTCTAGTTGCTCATCAGATAACTGATTGGCCTGTAAACCTTCGTAGACGTCACCATTAAAAGCCAACGCAGCCTGTCTAGCATTCTCTAAATTAAAAGTCGGCTCCCAGTCTTGGTAGCGCTGCACATTAAGCTCAGCCAAGGCATCACTAAGCTTCATTAGTTCTTTAATGTCAGTGGTGCTTTGAGTACGTAACACCTCAATTAGGGCTTGGGCTTGTGGCACCATTACTGGCTGCGTCTGCAAAGTCGTACGTACTGGCGTGTCGTAATCCAGCTTTTTAGCTGGAGATAAAATAAATAACATACAAAACCTCAAGTTAGCGAGCGGTCCAACCACCATCTAAAGTTAACGTAGACCCAGTCATTTGTACGGCAGCATCAGAGCATAAAAACATGGCGGCGCCCCCCACCTGTTGGGGAGTCACAAACTGCAAAGATGGCTGCTTTTCTGCTAAAAGCAGACGTGCAGCTGCTTCTAGGTCGATTTGATGCTGAGCTGCTAAGGCTTCAATTTGGGCTTCGACTAAAGGGGTACGGACCCAACCCGGACAAATAGCATTACACGTAATACCACTACCCGCATTTTCTAAGGCGGTGACTTTGGTCAGCCCCAGCACGCCATGTTTAGCCGCTACGTACGCCGCTTTGAGTTCGGAAGCGACCAACCCATGCGCAGAGGCAATATTAATAATCCGCCCCCAACTTTGTTTTTGCATTAACGGCAAGACTTCGGCAGTGGTATGAAACACAGCGGATAAATTTAAGGCAATGATTTGATCCCAACGCTCAGTTGGGAAGTCTTCCAGACGCGCTGTGTGCTGAACACCAGCATTATTCACTAAAATATCTATGCGCCCCATTAATTGGGCGGCTTGACGTATCAACTGGCGAGCCGATTCAGGCTGGCTTAAATCAGCTGCAATATAATGCACCTTAACGTCATTTTGTAACTCTAAATTGACACGAACCTTTTCTATTTCAGTCGCATCACCAAAACCATTTAAAATAATATTGGCGCCTTGTGCCGCCAACTGCTGGGCTATAGCCAAGCCAATGCCACTGGTAGATCCAGTAATGACTGCTGTTTTATCAGTAAGCATTCATTTCTCCGAGAAATGTGGGTAACCCCTATTTAAATAATGCTCTTAGTGTAGCGCTTTGACCTACAGTCGTGTACCGGTATCTACAGAAAGCTCTGGTCTTTTTTTCTTAATCTCTGGTAGAATGTGAGTCTTACTTTTCAGACCTAAAAGTAAGACTTGCGGGCAGGTGGCAGAGTGGTCGAATGCGCTGGACTCGAAATCCAGTATACGTGCAAGCGTATCGTGAGTTCGAATCTCACCCTGCCCGCCATTTCTTAGTTTCCCCCCATCAAAAACGGCCCGCTGCGGCCCATGGCGCGTCTGCCATATCAATCCCCTTGATTTCAGCCCCTTGCACTAAACGCTGCATATATTCCCGTCCTTTTTTAACCCAAGATGCTTTTTCATGGGCTTCTTTTAGGTAGGGCAACACCGCCTCAAAAGGTAGAACTTGGCCACGCTCACGCGCATCCAAACGGATAATATGATAGCCATAGCGGGTCGCCACCGGCTCAGAGTAAATAGCGCCTTCTGTCATGGTAGCCAATACGGCCTCGAATTCAGGCACCGTATCCCCTGCGGCGAGCTGTCCCAAAAGCCCTCCATTCGCTTTAGAAGGACAAGCACTGTATTCCTGTGCCAAACGGCTAAATTGACTCGGGTTTGTTTTTAGCTCGGCCAAAACAAGCTGAGCCTGCTGCAAAGCGGCTTGATAACGGACGGCGTCGTCTGCAGAGGCCACAAACAAAATATGTGCGGCCTCATACAGAGAAGGACTCGTAAAGCGACTGGGGTTGGCGTCATACGTTGCCCGTAACATCGCCTCATCGTATTCAGCCGGCTCAATGGCATTTTCTATCAAAGCACGTATAGAAGCCTCAAGCTCTGTTTCCCACTGCCCCTCTGAAAGCTCTATGGGTTTGATCTCAACCGCTTGAGCCTGTGCCGTTTGGTGCAAAAGCTCTTTCAAGACCAAAGCATGCGCGGCCGCCCGCCACGCCCAACCTGGCTTATCCTTGGGCATAGGGTGGTGCTGCGCCTCTGTGGCAATCGCCTCCGACGAGATCTCTACTCCATTGACTAAAATAGGATCGGCTGGCTCAGGAGCACTCGCTTTTTTGTTAGACCGTGACTTTTCAGGAGTAATAGCAATAACTCTCATGCTTTAGACCTCTCTTTTTGAACGAACAATCTGATAGCCGGGACGCCAGACATAACGAAGCGGCGCAGAAAAAATATGCACCAAACGAGTAAAAGGTAACAGCAGAAAAATAGTTAAACCTAAAAAGATATGCAGCTTAAATAACCAAGAGGTGCCCACCAAATAAGCAGCGGCACCGCCCTGAAAGAACACAATGGCTTGAGCCCACTGCATCAATCGGACCATTTCGCCACCATCTAAATGCTGCAAAGATAAAAAGATCGTTCCTAAGCCCAAAATAACCTGAAGCACCAACAAGGCTAAAATCCCCGTATCCGCAAAGGTTGAAGTCGCGCGCACGCGAGGATTGGTTAAGCGACGGTGCAATAAAATCAGGCCACCTATTAGCGTCATAACACCTGCTATACCTCCAACCACAATCGCCAATACCTGCTTAAAGCTATGGCTAATGCCCAACATATCAAAAAAGGCGATAGGCGTTAATAGGCCCACCAAATGCCCAAAGAAAATAATAATAATCCCCACATGAAACAACACAGAACCCAGCACAAATTGTTTATTGCTTAACAATTGACTGGATTTAGTTTTCCATGAAAAAGGATCACGGTCGTAGCGCGCAATGCTTCCCACTACCATCACAGTTAAAGCAATGTATGGGTAAATACCAAAAAGAAATTCATGCATAATTGCCTCCTGTTTAGGAATCAGTCGCTGCTAAAGGTCGATGAATACGAATAGGGGCTTCGTGTACCTGTGGAGCGGCGCTCTCATTGGCCGTAGGGCCAAACATGACCTGGGCTTCTTGCCAAACCGCATCCAAAGCCTCTAAGTCCTCGGGATTATCGGTAGGTTGTGCCAACAGCTCTTGAGCTTGCTCTGAGCTAGCATCCGCATGAGCAAACGCCACCAAAGCCTGAAATACCGCGGCATAAGAACTGCGGCGTTTCTCTAGGCGTTCAGCCAAAGCCACTAGAATATGCCCGGCATCCGCTAATATGTCTTGGGCCGTCTCAAGAGGCTGCGTGGACAAGAACTCCAATAACACCGGCAAATGATCAGGCAGCTCGGAACTGATTAGCTCTACCCCTCCCTGTCTGTAGGTTTCAAGCAAGTCCACCATAGCACCACCTCTATCGCGCCCTTCGCCGTGTACATGCTCAAACAAATTCAAAGACAAACTACGCGAACGATCAAACAATAAGACATATTGCTCTTGGAGCTCGTAAAGATCTTGATGCTCAAGCGCCTGTAGCAAAGGGGCTAATCGGGCCACGCTGTCTGCCGTTAAAATACCTTCTTCCTGTAAGAGCGGCATCATTATCGGCACCGCTTGTTGCAGTTCCTCGCTGGGGTAGGTCAACAAGACAGATAAAACGGTAAACGTCTTCATACTAAGGACTCCTGTCGGCTACGTAGTTTTTTACCGCCGCCGAACATCGTACGACCAGAGCTTCCGGTAGAGCACTGATTACCATCAGTAAAGCCACAACCACTACGCAAATCGTAAGCATCCTCGACCTCCTCCCGGTGGGTTGTAGGAATAACAAAACGATCCTCGTAATTGGCTATAGCTAACAGCTGATACATATCATCAATCTGGGCAGGCGTGAGATTGACCCGGTTCGCTACGTTATGGTCAATCACGCCATCCACTGTTTTAGCTCGCATATAAGAACGCATGGCCAACATACGCTCTAAGGCTAGGATAATGGGAGCATCATCGCCTGCAGTCAGCATATTCGATAAATAACGCACTGGAATACGTAAAGACCTGACATCTGGCATGCCATCCACCGCCGCCACCTGCCCCGCCTCAGCCGCATGTTGAATTGGCGATAGAGGAGGCACATACCACACCATGGGTAAGGTTCTGTATTCAGGGTGCAAGGGGAAAGCGATTTTCCACTCCATGGCCATTTTCCAAACGGGTGAGTTTTGCGCCCCTTTAATCCAGTCCTCAGGTACCCCGCCGGCTCGAGCCGCTTTGATCACCTCGGGATCGTTTGGATCTAAAAACACACCCAACTGCGCATCATAGAGGTCCTGTTCGTTTTCTACGCTAGCAGCAGCTTCGATCTTATCGGCGTCATATAACATCACGCCCAAATAACGAATACGCCCCACACAGGTTTCGGAGCATACCGTCGGTTGACCGCTTTCCAAGCGTGGGTAACACATAATGCATTTTTCGGATTTACCGGTTGACCAGTTATAGTAAATTTTTTTGTAAGGACAACCCGACACACACATGCGCCAACCCCTACATTTTTCTTGGTCAATTAAAACCACACCATCATTTTCACGCTTGTAAATAGCCCCCGAGGGACAGGAGGCCACACAAGTGGGGTTTAAACAGTGTTCGCACAAGCGCGGCAAATACATCATGAAGCTATTTTCATACTGGCCGTAGATTTCTTTTTGCACCCCTTCAAAGTTGTAGTCTTGGGCACGCTTTTCAAATTCACCGCCTAGAATTTCCTCCCAGTTTGGCCCCCATTCTATTTTTTCAATTCGCTCACCTGTGATCACGGAGCGCGGACGAGCCGTGGGAAAGGCTTTCATCTCTGGAGCCGACTTTAAATGATCATAGTCATAATCAAAGGGCTCATAAAAATCATCGATTTCAGGCAAGTTGGGGTTGGCAAAAATATTAGCCAAAATACGCCATTTGCCCCCTTGTTTGGGCTGTAGGGCCCCAGAGCTGGTACGTGTCCAGCCCCCTTTCCAGCGCTTTTGGTTTTCCCAGTCTTTGGGGTAACCTATGCCAGGCTTACTTTCCACGTTATTAAACCAAGCGTACTCAACCCCTTCTCGGCTAGTCCACACGTTTTTACAGGTGACAGAACAGGTATGACAGCCAATACACTTGTCTAAGTTCAACACCATTCCTATCTGGGCTCGGACTCTCATTGCGCCACCTCCGTTGATTGTTGTGCTGGCTGCTCTAACCAGTCGACCTTATTCATTTTCCGCACAATGACAAATTCGTCACGGTTGGAACCTACGGTGCCATAGTAATTAAAGCTATACGATAACTGGGCATAACCACCAATCATATGAGTGGGCTTTAATACCGTTCGAGTCACAGAGTTATGAATGCCACCTCGCAACCCTGTCACTTGACTACCTGGTGTGTTCACTATTTTCTCTTGGGCATGATACATAAACATAGAGCCGTCTTTGATGCGCTGGCTCACGACCACTCGTGCTGAAATCGCCCCGTTAATATTGAAGACCTCGACCCAATCGTTATCTTGGATCCCAACACTTTTGGCATCATTTTCAGAGATCCACACCACCGTACCGCCCCTATTCAATGTCAGCATTAACAAGTTGTCAGAATAGGTAGAATGAATGCCCCACTTTTGGTGAGGGGTTAAAAAGTTCAACACTAAATGCGGTTCGTCAGTGTCTAAAGAGCGAGTCGCTTCGTGACCCACTGTTTTCAGGTCCACGGGAGGACGCCAAGTGACTAAGGATTCGCCAAAAATACGCATCCACTCGTGGTCTTGATAGAGCTGCTGGCGTCCTGAAACGGTACGCCACGGAATCATCTCGTGTACGTTAATCCAACCCGCGTTATAACAAACCGTCTCACTTTCTATGCCCGACCAAGTGGGTGAGGTAATGATCTTACGAGGCTGGGCCGCAATATCGCGAAAACGGATTTTCTCGTCTTCTTTAACCGCAGCCAAATGGTGATGCTCTCGCCCTGTGGTTTTTTCTAGTGACTTCCAGGCTTTAACCGCTACCTCGCCATTGGTTTCTGGAGCAAGCATCAAAACGACTTCAGCAGCATCAATGGCCGTATCAATACGTGCTAGACCCTGCGTAACCCCTTCTTCGCGTACCGTCCCATTAAGCGCTTTGAGATGCTCCACCTCGTCTTTAGTATCCCAACTGATACCTTTACCGCCATTCCCTATTTTTTCCATTAAGGGACCTAAAGCGGTAAAGCGTTTGTATACGTTAGGGTAGTCGCGCTCTATCGCTATATAAGAAGGTGCCGTTTTGCCTGGGATCAGATCACACTCGCCTCGTTTCCAATCCTGGACCTGGCTTTGTGCCAGCTCTCCTGGCGAATCATGCTGCATAGGCAATTGGACCACGTCCGTTTCTACGCCTAACTCTCCGGGTGCTAAGGCAGAAAACTGACGAGCGATTTCCTTAAAAATCTCCCAATCCGACTTAGACTCGTAAGCCGGATCCACCGCTGCCTGTAGCGGGTGAATAAACGGATGCATATCAGAGGTATTTAAATCATCTTTTTCATACCAACTGGCAGTAGGCAACACAATATCTGAATACACGGCAGTGGTGGACATGCGGAAATCAATGGTCACTAGTAGATCTAGCTTGCCCTCTGGGGCCTCTTCGTGCCACACCACCTCTTGGGGCTTCTGATCGGAGCTACCTAAGTCTTTGCCCTGTATGCCATGATCCGTACCTAAAAGATGCTTCAAAAAGTACTCATGTCCTTTACCCGAAGACCCCAACAAGTTGGAACGCCAGATAAAGAGGTTACGCGGCCAGTTCTCTGGGGCATCCGGGTCTTCACAAGACATTTGCAGCTCGCCAGACTTCAACTGTTGCGCCACATAGTCTTGCACATCGATGCCTGCAGCCTTAGCAGCACGTGCGACCTGTAGAGGGTTGGTTTTTAACTGAGGAGCCGAAGGCAACCACCCCATACGTTCAGCACGCACGTTGTAATCGATTAAGCTGAGCTTATCCCAGTCACCGGCTGGTGCTGTAGGTGAAAGAATTTCTTTGCTGGTTAGCGTTTCATAGCGCCACTGATCCGTGTGGGCATACCACGCCGAAGTCGAGTTCATATGACGCGGAGGACGATTCCAGTCCAGAGCAAAAGCCAAGGCCGTCCAACCGGTTTGAGGACGAAGTTTTTCTTGGCCCACATAGTGCGACCATCCCCCGCCAGACTGCCCTACACAACCACACATCACCAAGAGATTAATCACAGCGCGATAGGTCATATCCATGTGATACCAGTGATTGACCCCGGCACCAATAATCACCATGGATCGCCCTTGAGTCTTGGCTGCATTTTCAGCGAAGTCTCGAGCGACTTGGATAATTTTGTCACGCCGTACGCCTGTGATCCCTTCGGCCCAAGCAGGAGTAAACGGCACATCCGCGTTGTAATCGGTGGTGACGTGCTCGCCACCTAAACCACGATCTAAGCTATAGTTAGCGCACATCAGGTCAAAGACAGTCGTCACCAACGCCTCGGAACCATCAGCCAAACGAATGCGCTTTGTTGGCACATGGCGGGTAAGGATCTCACCACGCTGATCCACCACAAAACCATTCGTCGCCTGCCCACCAAAATAAGGGAAATCCACGGCGGCTATTTCTTTATCAGCGTCCTCAATTAAGCTGAGCTTTAGGCTAATGTTTTTTTCACCGGCTTTTTGTTCTAGATTCCACTTGCCCTGCTCTCCCCATCTAAAACCAATTGAGCCATTCGGCACCACGATTTCACCGCTGGCTTCATCAATCCCTACGGTTTTCCAATCGGGATTATTGCTTTCACCCAAGGCATTATCAAAATCAGCCGCCCGTAGCTGACGGCCAGGAATCCAGCGATCACCCTTTTTTTCCAACTGAACCAATAAGGGCATGTCACTGTATTGGGAGCAGTACTCTTTGAAATACGGCGTTTGCTGCGCTAGATGGTATTCGCGCAACACCACATGACCAAACGCCATGCCCAAAGCCGCATCCGTGCCCTGCTTGGGATTAAGCCAAATATCGCTAAATTTGGCCGCCTCAGAATAATCAGGACAAATGACTGCACTTTTCGTGCCCTTGTAACGAACTTCGGTATAAAAATGAGCATCTGGGGTACGTGTTTGCGGCACATTAGAGCCCCACAATAATAAATAGCCTGCGTTGTACCAGTCAGCGGACTCAGGCACATCGGTTTGCTCGCCCCACGTCTGCGGACTGGCAGGTGGCAAATCACAGTACCAATCATAAAACGACATACAGGTGCCGCCGATTAAAGACAAGTAACGCGTGCCGGCAGCATACGAAATCATCGACATCGCAGGAATAGGAGAAAATCCAAAAATACGATCGGGGCCATATTTAGTCGTCGTGTAAATATTGGAAGCCGCTACGATCTCTGTGACCTCATCCCAACTCGCGCGCACAAAGCCACCTTTACCACGAATGCGTGTGTAGCTGTCTCGGGCGGCGGGGTCATCTTGGATTGCTTGCCATGCCTGCACCGCCCCCATGGTTTTACGTTTTTCTCGCCACAAGCGCATGAGGCGGCCACGAACCAACGGTGTTTTGACCCGATTAGCACTGTACAAATACCAACTATATGAGGCCCCTCGCGCACAACCTCGCGGCTCGTGATCCGGTAAATCTGGGCGAGTACGGGGGTAATCTGTTTGTTGCGTTTCCCACGTCACAATGCCGGATTTGACGTAAATTTTCCAAGAGCAAGACCCTGTACAGTTCACCCCGTGTGTAGAGCGCACAATCTTGTCGTGCTGCCAACGGCCTCGATACACATCCTCCCAGTCGCGACTTTCTGTGGTGGTTTGCCCATAACCATCAGCAAAAGTATCTTTACGCGATGACTTAAAAAAATTCAAACGATCTAATAAATGACTCATAGCATTTGACGACCTGTCTGGGCAAAGCCCAAACGGTCTCCTCCTATCTCTGATTAGTTGCAGTCACGGGTAACAAACCGCCTCGACGAGTATAAAAAAACCACGTAATAAATAAACAAATCACATAAAAAACTAAGAACATCCATAAGGCGGTCAAAGGCCCCCCCGTAGCACTGATAGATGAGCCATACGCTTTGGGAATAAAGAAACCACCGTAGCCCCCTATAGCGCTGGTGAAAGCCACAATGGCGGCGGTCTCACGCTCTGTTTGGCGCTGGCGCTCTGTTGCTGTGCTGTTAGGAAATAGACGCGTTATTTCCTTAGTCATGATGTTGGGAATCATCTGGAAGGTGGAAGAGTTACCAATTCCCGTAAAGAAAAACAGGCTCATGAACGCGGCAAAGAACATGACAAAAGAGGTTTGCTCTAGGGACCAAATTACTGCTAGCAACGATAAAATCATGCCAACAAAGACCCAAAACGTGACTCTTCCCCCGCCAAGTCGATCCGCCAACCACCCGCTACCAGCGCGGCTCAAAGCGCCAACCAAAGGCCCCAAAAACACAAACTTAATAATGTCTACCTCTGGGAATACCAAACTGGAAAGCAACGGAAAACCCGCCGAGTAGCCAATAAAACTGCCAAAAGTCCCTACATACAACACACACATAATCCAATTGTGCTTGCGTTTGAAAATAACGGCTTGTTCTTGAAAACTGGCTTTGGCATCGGCAATATCATTCATGCCAAACCAAGCTGCGGCAGTAGAAGCAAGAATTAACGGCACCCACACAAAACCCGCATTTTGCATCCAAACCTGCTGCCCATCCGATAATTGTTGCGGTGCTCCGCCTAAGGCGCCAAACACACCCACTGTAATGGCTAAAGGCACGAGAAACTGCATTAGGGATACACCCAAATTACCTAGGCCGGCATTCAGGCCCATGGCATTCCCTTTTTCTGCTCGTGGGAAGAAAAAACTGATATTAGCCATGGAAGAAGCAAAGTTTGCTCCGCCTAAACCACACAACAAAGCCAACACCACAAAAATCAGATAAGGAGTTGTGGGGTCTTGGACTGCGTAACCTATACCTACGGCAGGGATTAACAAAGACGCCGTTGATAGCGTTGTCCAGAGTCGGCCCCCAAAAATGGGAACCATAAAACTATAGAAAATACGCAACGTCGCCCCAGATAAGGCAGGTAAGGCGGCTAGCCAAAAAAGCTGGTCTTGACTGAAGGAAAAACCGATCGCGGCCAGCTGTGAAATAACAACTGACCACACCATCCACACCGCAAAAGCTAACAGCAAAGCTGGAATGGAAATCCATAAGTTACGCTTTGCAATCCGTCGTCCTGTTTGCTCCCAAAAAACAGGATCCTCTGGGTTCCATTCCTCGAGGACTTTGGGAGCAGGCATACGCTCAGGATCATGCAAATCTTGTAGCTCAGGAAAACTCGGCAAACGATCTAACTGGGCGCCTTGGGCTTGTCGTTCCATCTGGCGGATAGAAAAATGCATCCACACCAAAGAAACCAACGCAATCAAAAACAACAGCATGAAGGCTACGGTCCAAAGACCCGTTAAATCTAGCATCACACCAAATACGATGGGCAGCACAAAGCCCCCTAGGCCCCCTATCATGCCCACTAGGCCACCAACAGAACCCACATGGTTAGGGTAATACACAGGAATATGACGAAATACTGCAGCTTTGCCTAAGCTCATAAAAAAGCCTAAAGCAAAGAGAGTAATCACAAACACCCCTAGACTCATGCGGGTAGAGAACTCGATGGGCCCGTCTTTACCGTGAATAATGTAATCCGTTGGCGGATACGACAACATGAACAACAAAAACAAAGAAAAGCCAAAGGTCCAGTACATGACCTTGCGGGCGCCAAAACGATCAGACAGCACCCCACCGTAGGCTCGAAAAACACTAGCAGCAATACCAAAAGAGGCTGCTGCCAAACCCGCTATACGAATATCAACGCCGTAGACCTGAACCAAGTAGTAAGGTAGCCAAAGCACCAACGCCACAAAGCCACCAAACACAAACAAGTAATACAAAGAAAACCGCCAGGCTTGTAGGTTTTTTAAAGGCGCAAACTGTTCAGCTAAAGAAGGTGGTTTTATGCCTTGGTCACGACGCCGTTTAAAATCAGGGTCGTCTTGGGCAAATAGATAAAACAACACGCCCACACTAATCAAAACCACAGCCCAGATCGTAGCGACGGCGTGCCAGCCCCAAGCAACCAAAGCTAAAGGCGCCACAAAAGACGTCAAGGCTGAACCCACATTCCCCATGCCAAATATCCCTAACACCGTGCCCTGCTTTTCGGCGGGATACCATTTAGAAACATAGGTCACACCAATAATAAAAGAGCCCCCGGCCAAACCTACTCCGAGGGCTGCTAATAGAAAGGCGCTATACGTGGTGGCTGAAGTCAAAAGATACGTCGCCAAACCAGCCAAGATCATTTGTAAGGAAAACACCAAACGCCCACCATAACGTTCAGTCCATACCCCTAAAATTAATCTAACCAAAGAACCTGAAAGAACAGGTGTAGCGATTAATAATCCGTATTGGGCCTCGGACAGCTGGAGACTGTCTTTAATAGGAAGGCCAATAATTGAAAATAAGGTCCATACAGAGAAACAAAGCGTAAATGCTATGGTACTAAACCATAACGCTTTATTTTGCTGCAGAGTGCTTTGTGCCGTTTGACTACTCATTGTTCCCCCTAGTCTTAGCGTTGAGCTTAGGATCAGACTACCTAACAACTGAGAAAAGCCACATGAGAAATATCAAAAGATGCCCTTAACCTGCAAGGTATTGCAGAAACAAGCGAAATAACGGGCTATTTTATTTTCTCTGGAGCTCCAAACCTGCTACTGCTACCTCTACCATCTATTTCTATCTATTCGTTACCTTTTTTACTATGACAGGATTACATGAATCATCTATTAAGATTAACCACTAATTTCTTAACTTTAGTTGCTGGGTCGGCCCATAAGGGGTTTTTCTCTAAAGGGTAAGACAAAATGTTAAGCTCATTCTTATTTTTCTATTCTGGGAGCCTCCGTTGATTGACTTACCTACTCACCAACTCACCATGAGTCTGCTTATGACTCCAGATACGGCTAATTTTTCTGGCAATGTACACGGTGGAACCATTCTAAAACTGCTTGATCAGGTCGCCTACGCGTGTGCCAGTCGTTATGCTAATCGTTACGTCGTCACGCTAAGCGTCGATCAAGTCACGTTCAAGCAACCTATTCATGTAGGCGAGCTGGTCACTTTTTTAGCTAGTGTGAACTACACCGGAAAAACCTCAATGGAAATAGGGGTAAAAGTCATAGCAGAAGACATTCGCAATCGTGTGGTACGGCACGTCAACAGCTGTTTTTTCACGATGGTAGCGGTAGATGACGTAGATAAAAAACCCGTTCCGGTTCCCCCGTTAACCCCTAACACTGAAGATGAGAAAAGACGCTATATGGCTGCACAAATTCGACGCCAGCTACGCCAAGAAATTGAACAGCGTCAAAAAGAACTAACCAGTAGCTCTTTTTAATCTGCTCTCTGTTAGGGATAACGTTTAAACAACAAGCCCTTGCCAAGTCACGTTAACGCTTTTATATTGAAATTAGACATGGTTTATCCCATGTCACCATGCATGTTCACAGGCTTTCTTCTAAGGAGTCTTATTATGCATATGCAATCGTTACAATGGTTTTACGACTTACAGGCCTCTAGCCCAGCAGGTGTGTGGGAATATTTGCGGTTTGCATTCTCTCTGCCTGGCAATCTCTTTGTTGAGCTAATCGGCCTTTTCCCTACGCTAGCTAATTTGTTAGGTATCGCCGCCTCCCCAGAAACGGGTTACGCCAGTTTCAACGGTGTGATTTCAAAAATCGTTTCTTGTGCAGTCTGGCTATTTTTTCTTATTCAAATCCTTAACCTCACAAGCAGGCCTAAACGCCCCCGCGTGTATCTGGACGAGGACAGCAAAACTCAACCTCTGATGCTTCCTATGCCCAAAGACTATCCGGTGCTTAGACGACATTCTCACTAGGTCTCAGACCATAAAAAAAGCTGGCTCATAAGCCAGCTTTTTAATGCCTACCACATCACTTAAACTGAAGGTACTAAGCGTTCTTTACCACCCAAATAAGGTCTTAAAACCTCTGGCACCACTACGCTGCCATCCGCTTGTTGATAGTTTTCTAGCACTGCCACTAAAGCCCTACCCACGGCCAACCCTGAACCATTTAAGGTATGTACATATTCAGGTCTTTTTTCTTGGCGGAAACGTGCCTGTAAACGGCGCGCTTGGAAAGCTTCACAATTAGAAATAGATGAAATCTCACGCCACGTATTTTGTGCGGGCAGCCAGACCTCTAGGTCATACGTTTTAGCTGCTGAAAAACCCATATCACCCGTGCATAACGACACCACGCGGTACGGTAAACCCAATCGCTGCAAAATTGTTTCCGCATGCCCTACCATTTGCTCTAAGGCTTCGTAAGACTGCTCAGGATGCACAATTTGCACCATTTCCACTTTATCAAACTGATGTTGGCGAATAATGCCACGGGTATCACGACCACCACTGCCCGCCTCAGAGCGGAAACAAGGCGTATGCGCCGTTAAACGCACGGGGAGCTGATCTACTGGCAAAATTTCATCACGTACCGTACCGGTTAACGTAATTTCTGAGGTGGATATTAAATACAGGTCTTCTGCCGGCCCTTCGTGTTCGTCGTTAGAATTGTGCCCACCCTTGGTGACCCAAAACATATCCTCTTTAAACTTAGGGAGCTGGCCAGTGCCAAACAACGTCGCACTATTCACAATATAAGGGGTATAGCATTCTGTATAGCCATGCTCTTCGGTTTGAACATCCAGCATGTATTGCGCTAAGGCACGATGTAACTTAGCAATTTGGCCACGCAACACCATAAAACGCGCACCCGATAGCTTACGCGCAGCCTCAAAATCCAAACCGATGCCTTCGCCTACGGCTACATGATCTTTAACTTCAAACTCAAATGGCACAGGAATAGCGTCAGCCGCCGTATTACCAGGCACCCAACGACGTACTTCTACGTTTTGTTCTTCGGATTCGCCGCGCGGCACGGAATCATGGGGCAAGTTGGGCAACCCATTAAGCCAGTCATGAATTTCAGTTTGAATAGCACTAAGCTGATGCTCTAATTCGTGTAGTTTTTGAGGAATAGTTTTGGACTCTTCCATTTCTTGAGTCGCGTCTTCCCCTTTAGAGCGCATTTGTCCAATAAGCTTAGACAACGCGTTACGTCGTGCTTGCAAGTTTTCTGTTTCTACCTGAATGGCTTTACGCTGACTTTCTAACGAATTAAAGCGTTCGATGTCAAACTGCACTCCACGAGTTGCTAAACCAGCAACAACCCCATCTAAATTTCTACGTAACACATTTATGTCTAACATAATAAAACGCTCAAGGAGGATAAGAATAAAGAGATTGTAGCTAAGTTAGACGCAAGAATTAAGCCATGGCTATTATTTTTTGCGTTTAGCCTGACGGTCTAAGTCAGCTAAGAATCTCAGTTTTTCGGCTATTTTTTGCTCTAAGCCGCGGTCAGTGGGCACATAAAAACGCGGCTTTAAACCATCAGGAAAATAACTTTCCCCAGCGGCATAAGCATGAGGCTCGTCATGAGCATACCTATAGGCTTTGCCATGCCCAAGCTGCTTCATTAATTTAGTGGGCGCATTACGCAAATGCACAGGCACAGGAGCACTACCTTGTTCGGCCGCAAAACGGCGCGCTTGGTTATACGCCATATAACCCGCATTGCTTTTAGGGGCTATAGCCAAATAAATCAAGGCTTGTCCCAAAGCCAATTCACCCTCGGGTGAGCCTAAACGCTCATAGGTGGCAGCGGCATCATTGGTAATTTGCATCGCTCGGGGATCCGCCAAACCGATGTCTTCCCATGCCATACGCACGATGCGTCGCGACAAATATGAGGCATCAGCCCCACCATCCAGCATCCGACTAAACCAATACAACGCCGCATCAGGATCCGAGCCACGCACTGATTTATGCAAAGCGCTTATTTGGTCATAAAACGCATCGCCCCCTTTATCAAAGCGGCGTAAATTATGCGATAAAGACTGTTCTAAATACGCTTGATCTACTTGCTCTACGGCAGCGGCTTGAGCGGATTCGGCCACAACCTCTACGGCGTTAATCACCCTACGCGCATCGCCATCAGCCCAAGCGGCAAGCTGCTGCTGCGCCTCAAGGCTAAAACTCAAAGTGATATTGGCGTCTGCCACAAAGCGAGCAATGGCTTTTTCTACCAAGACCAATAACTCGTCTAGGCTAAGAGGCTGTAAAACGTAGACGCGCGCGCGCGACAACAAGGCCGAGTTCACCTCAAAAGAAGGATTTTCTGTGGTGGCACCAATAAAGGTAAACAAACCGCTTTCTACATAAGGTAAAAAAGCGTCTTGCTGTGCTTTGTTAAAGCGGTGTACTTCATCCACAAACAAAATGGTTCTACGCCCTTGGCCCTGTGCCACCTGCGCTTTGACCACCGCCTCACGAATGTCCTTGACCCCACCAAGCACAGCAGAAATAGCAATAAACTGCGCATCAAAACCCTGCGCCATCATCCGTGCTAACGTGGTTTTTCCTACCCCTGGCGGCCCCCAAAAAATCATGGAATGAGGCCGGCCAGACTGAAATGCCACTCGTAAGGGCTTGCCTTCCCCTACCAAATCCGTTTGGCCCACCACCTCATCCAAGCTGAGCGGCCGAAGGCGCTCAGCTAAGGGCGCATAAGGCACAGCGCTTGCACTAAATAAATCATCTGCCATGGTGAATGCTTAAGGCAACGTCACTACATCCACCCCAGCAGGGGCTGTAAACTGAAACGCTTGGTCCGGTACATCTGAGGCCTCAACCTCTGTTAGCTCAATGATGGTTTTTTGATCAAAAGTATCTAATAACACCAACCGCACCGGCATATTTTGTTGAAAGGCGATATCCACATAACTAAAACCCGCATCATTGGATTTAGGCGTTGCGCGTAACCATTTAAAGCCTTCGGCATCTGCCTGATCAACCAGTTCAAAACTGTCTTCGAGCCGGCCTGAACCAAATAAAATAGCGGCAGGCGAGGTTCCGATGGCTTGGTCTACCCCACGCTGAGTGAGTTGATTCAAATCAGGATCGTATTGGTAGAGCTGCTGACCATCCGAAATGACTAGCTGTTCGTAGGGCAACAAAACGGACCATTTAAATTTACCCGGCCGTTTAAAAGCAAACTCACCGGTTTGTGCTGGACGTGCATTGCCCTGAGCATCTACCGTACTTTGACTAAACTGACCTGAAGCACTGTGCACCTCTTTCACAAACCCATGTAGCTGCTCGGTAGCCGACTGAGCTGAGAGCGAAGCGCTCAAGCAAAGACTGAGGGCTAAGAAACTGAATTTAGATAACCATTTCATCGCATTCCTTTACTCTTTATTTACCGGCACTAAAATTTCACGATTGCCATTAGGCCCCATGGCAGAGACGATACCCGCTTTTTCCATTTCCTCAATTAAACGGGCAGCTCGGTTATAGCCCACTCGCAATTGACGTTGTACGCCCGAAATAGAGGCCCGTTGAGTTTCCATCACCACCGCGACCGCTTGGTCATATAAAGGATCTGACTCGGCATCGACAAAACCGGTCACGGCGTTCACCCCATCACCGGTTTCCCCACCACCACCGTCTAAAATACCATCGATATAGTCCGGCTCGCCTTGTTCTTTTAGGTACTCTACCACTCTGTGCACCTCATCATCATCCACAAAGGCCCCATGCACCCGAATAGGCACAGACGTCCCTGGCGGTAAATACAACATATCGCCTTGGCCCAATAGTGTTTCTGCTCCCATTTGATCCAAAATAGTACGAGAGTCCACACGAGATGAGACCTGAAAGGAGATACGCGTGGGGATATTGGCTTTGATTAAGCCGGTAATCACATCCACACTGGGGCGCTGCGTGGCTAAAACCAAATGAATCCCTGCCGCTCGCGCTTTTTGTGCTAGGCGTGCAATCAGTTCTTCAATTTTCTTGCCTGCCACCATCATCAAATCGGCTAACTCATCAATCACAACCACAATAAAGGGTAAGGCATCTAAGGGCTCGGGGGCATCTGGCGTTAAAGAAAAAGGATTGGGAACATTTTCACCACGCTCATGCGCCTCTTTAAGCTTGGTATTAAAACCTGCTAAATTACGCACTCCCATTTTACTCATGAGCTTGTAACGGCGCTCCATCTCGTTCACACACCACGTCAGCGCATTTGCTGCCTCACGCATATCGGTGACCACTGGAGCAAGTAAATGAGGGATATTTTCATACACACTCATTTCTAACATTTTGGGGTCAATCAGAATTAAACGCACTTCTTCGGGAGTGGCTTTATAGAGCACGGAAAGAATCATGGCATTAATACCCACTGATTTCCCCGACCCAGTCGTTCCCGCCACCAGTAAATGTGGCATACGTGCTAAATCTGCCACCACGGCATGGCCAGCAATGTCCTTGCCCAACGCAACGGTTAACAGCGATTTACTTTCTACAAAGTTCTTTGAACCAACAATTTCCTCTAGACGCACCATCTGGCGCTTAGGATTAGGAAGCTCCAAACCCATAAGGTTTTTACCTGGGATCGTTTCCACCACACGAATATCCACCAAACTAAGCGATCTGGCCAAGTCTTTGGATAAATTCACAATTTGGTTACCTTTCACCCCAGTGGCTGGCTCAATTTCATAACGGGTGATGACCGGCCCTGACTGCGCCTCAACCACCGCCACACTGACGCCAAAATCACCGAGTTTTTTCTCTATCAAACGGGAGGTGAACTCTAAGGTCTCTGCAGAAATAGGCTCACCTAGCTCTTCGGCCATGTCCAACAAATCCAGTGGGGGCAAATTGACATCAGCCGGGTGACGCGCTGCTTTGACTACCACGGCTTGAGTTTGTGTTTGAATTGCGGCCTCAGCCTGAGGTGGTACTGACGCCTCTAGGGGAGCTGCCTCGAGTTCAGGCTCAGGATCATCAAAAATAGGGTGCTTATAGGGGCGTGCTGTGGTTTGGGGTGCTTGTAAACCTGCCGCTTGAGTTTGCTCAAAACCACCCAAAGTAGGCTCTTTACGTTCGGCCAAAGCCACTACCGGCTCAATACGGACTGTGGGCTCACGCCTTGGTTCTGGCTGCTGAGGCTCTGGTATGTCTTGTTTGGTTAAAATGGACTCGGTACGCTCTGCTCTGTTTGCTTGGCCTACTCGTTTGTCTTCCCATTGCGCCTTAAGTGCGAGCAATCGGTGATACCCACTTTCTAAAATACGTCCTAAGACCTCGGCCACATTCAGCCAAGAAAACCGTAACAGCCAGCTTGCCCCCACACAAACACCAACCAGCAGCATAATGCTGGCACCAGCTAAGCCTAGGTACGTCACTAATAGCGAAGCAAAAAGCTGCCCGATTTGGCCTCCTGCCCCTGCGGGCAGATCTGCACCAAACCGTAGTTGTAAAGCCTCAAACCCCATGCTGCCCAATAAAAACAAGCTAAAACCTATACCGACCTCCCAGGGGACTCGGGTTAAAGGTTCTTGAATACGGGCACTTGGCATTACAATGTTAGTAATACGGTAAAAACCTACCACTAAGTACTGCACTAGCAACACCACCCACAACCAAGCACTGTAACCAAAAAGGTAATACAGTATGTCGGATACATAAGCGCCCAGCTTACCGCCTTGGTTGTGAATAGATCCTGCATCCAAAGAATGTGACCACGCTGGGTCGGAACTATTCCACGTAAACAGGACCAAAGCTAGCCAAGAGGCGACTAAAAGAAACACCACCCAGCGTGCTTCTAACGCTAAAGAGCTAAGCCGTTGTTGCCATTTAGAAGGTCCATTACGGACATTTTTTGCGGATCGATTTGTAGTTGCAGGTATTCTAGCCATGACTCATTATAATTGGCTGATCATTGATTATTGGGAAATAGATAATGTCTACTGTTAAACATGCTAAAGTTTTGATCTTGGGTTCCGGCCCTGCCGGGTATACAGCTGCCATTTATGCCGCTCGCGCTAATTTAAACCCCATGCTAATCACCGGCATGGAACCTGGTGGACAGCTCATGACCACCACCGACGTAGAAAACTGGCCGGCGGACGCCAATGGCGTGACCGGCCCAGACTTAATGGCACGCTTCCAAGCACACGCCGAGCGTTTTGAGACTGAGCTAGTCTTTGATCAGATTGTATCGGTAGATTTAAAACAGCGTCCATATACTTTAAAAGGTGATGGCGGTAATACGTACACCTGCGATGCACTGATTATATGCACAGGCGCATCCGCCATGTATTTAGGCCTAGAATCCGAGCAGGCATTTATGGGTCGTGGCGTTTCAGGTTGTGCCACTTGCGATGGCTTTTTCTACAAAAACCAAGACGTTATTGTCGTTGGCGGTGGAAACACGGCTGTAGAAGAGGCATTGTACCTATCAAACATTTGCAAAACCGTAACATTAGTTCACCGTCGTGATACTTTCCGCTCTGAAGCTATCTTAACGGACAAACTCATGGAGCGCGTGGAAAATGGCAATATCAAGCTCAAGTTATTTTATGAGCTGGATGAAGTTCTGGGTGATGCCTCTGGAGTCACCGGCGTACGTCTACGCAACAACCAAGACAACAGCACCGAAGAACTCGAAGTCATGGGAGCTTTTATTGCCATTGGTCACCACCCCAACACAGAACTATTCCAAGGCCAGCTTGAAATGAAAGACGGCTATATTATTACACGCAGTGGTCTAGAAGGCATGGCCACCATGACTTCTGTGCCTGGCGTCTTTGCCGCCGGTGATGTTCAAGACACCATTTATCGTCAAGCAATCACCAGTGCGGGTACCGGTTGTATGGCAGCACTAGACTCACAGCGCTGGTTAGAGAGTGAAAACCTCTAAACTAAACCCTGCGTTGGCCGATTTAAAAGCCATCAAAAAAGCCCTAAAAAACCCACTTCCTCAGACCTCTGTTTCTGAAGAAGTGGGGCAGCCTGCCTCTGCTCTACGCTTTAGCCTTGAGCCCCGTCGTGCCCTAAAGCAAGAGGTCACCTCTATGGATAAAACCCTGTTCCAAGAGGCAGTCAAAGGGGCGACCCCTTTAAAAACAAAAAACTCCCAGCATCTCACTACACACAAACCCCCAAAACGTCCTACGACGGAACAACAATTGCAACGGCAGCGCCATGCAACTGGCCAAGAAGAACTGCTAGAGGTCTATGGCTTATCGGATGAGTTCTCCTTGTATTTAGACGAGCAGCCTCTCAAGGAATACCTCAGTTCATCTTGTGGTTCGGATGTGCTACGCAACTTAAAAAAAGGGCGCTGGGCCATCGTCAATCATATAGATCTACATGGCTCTACCTTAGAACAAGCGCGCTTACGTTTAAATTATTTTTTAAAACATAGCTTAGTTGAACAATATAAGTGTGTACGTATTGTGCATGGCAAAGGCTATGGGTCCAAAGGCCAAGGGCCGGTGTTACCTCTTGCTGTACGTCGTTGGCTTAGCCAATTGGATTTTGTCTTGGCTTTTTGTGACTGTTCTCCGGCCGAAGGCGGCAGTGGTGCAGTTAAAGTGTTACTGCGCAACCAAAACTCCTATATGTGAGTCTTATGAGCTGGCTTTACTTATCTATTGCTATCTTGGCCGAAATTATCGCCACCACCGCTCTCAAAAAAGCGGAGGGCTTTAGCCTACTGCTGCCCTCGGTGGTGACGGTGGTAGGTTATGCCATTGCTTTTTATTTCTTATCGTTGTCATTACGCTCTATACCTGTAGGTATCGCTTATGCTGTCTGGTCAGGGGTAGGCATTGTTGCCATTTCTATTATTGGCGTCATTGTCTTTAAACAGACCTTAGACCTAGCTGCCCTAATTGGCATCAGCTTTATTGTTTTAGGTGTTTTGATTTTAAACGTGTTTTCCAAAAGCGCCACTGGCGCCTAAAAAGACAGTAGAAATAACAAAGCCAGTCTAGTTACCTAGACTGGCTTTGTATTTTTATTATAATTTTGGCTACTGCAGGTGCCATTTTTATGGCTAGCCCTTTTATATGGGCTTCTCGTCTCCTCACCAACATGTGTTAATTGTGCCCTACTTTTAGCGCCATGACACTTAGGGTATGCACTAAGAAGACACCTCTTTTTAAGCATTTTCATCTAAAAAACTCATTGAGGCGGCCAAAGCCTGCATGGTCTGCTGAGCCGCTTGACGTTGAGCCTCTGAAGATGAGGAGAGTTTAGGTGGTGCTTTTGTCTGAAATTTAAATTGCACACCCAACACTTCGGCTAACTTAAAGGCCATCCCTAACTCGGCACGCTCTTTGCCTTTTTCTATATCAATCACCCACTGACGGCTGGCCCCTACTTGTGCCGCCACCTCTGCTTGGCTTAAGCCCAACTCTCGACGTCGTTCTCGGAGTAACTCTCCAAAACCGTACGCATCCATAAACTGATAGCCCATTTGCCCCCCAACTCCTCTCAAATTTATGCTGGCTCTGTCTTACTTAACGTCTCCAAGTAGAGACTAGCGCAGCGTATTTCTTATTTATCATAAATACGTTGCCACGAATACCGCTTTACATGAACTATTTTCTATTTCTGTATAAAAACCATCTTCAGTCCGAGCAATCTACAACCAAAGTCGTCTATTGCAATTTGTAGGCTCACCGTATATTGGGATGCTAGAGCGTACTCATACGCCAAGTTTATTGCCTAAACAGTAAAAAACCTTATCGATGCAAAAACATCATAAAAGGAGACATTCATGAATTCATCCCCTGATATCGTTGCAGAGGTGATCAAAAACCCTAAATACCAAGAATTACTGGCGCGTCGTACGCGCATCAGTATGGCATTTTTTGTGGTCACTCTGATTATCTATGCGGGTTTTATTTTAACCCTCGCTTTTGACCCTGAGCTATTTGGCCGCCCCGTAGGCGATCTCACCATGAGTATTGGTGTACTGACAGCCACTTTAGTTTTAGTCAGTGCTAGTGTACTGGTTGCTCTTTACGTCTATATCTCTAATAAAGTATTTGACCCACTACTAAAGGCAGTCTTAGCGGAGGTTAAAGCATGAAAACATGGATTTCGACTTTTGCCTTATTTATTGCAACCACCTCTATAGCACACGCGGCCGACAGGCCCACTAACGTGCCTGCCATCATTATGTTCCTGATCTTTATTGCAGGAACGATGGTGATTACTTGGTGGGCTGCACGCCGTACTCAAACCACCTCTGACTTCTATACAGCAGGGGGTGGTATCACTGGTTTTCAAAATGGTCTAGCCATTGCTGGCGACTACCTCTCAGCGGCCTCGTTCTTAGGGATTGCAGGGATGGTCTATGTCAGTGGCTTTGACGGCATGATCTACGCCATTGGTTTTATGTTTGGCTGGCCTACCGTGATGTTCCTCATCGCCGAACGTCTGCGTAACTTAGGTCGTTATAATTTTGCGGATGTAACCTCATTCCGCTTACGCCAAACACCCATGCGCATATTGGCTGCCAGCGCCTCGCTATTAATTATTGCTTTGTACCTCATTGCCCAAATGGTCGGAGCAGGTAAATTAATCGTCTTGTTATTTGGTATTGAATACAAGTTTGCGGTGGTTATTGTGGGCTCACTCATGATGATTTACGTCGCCTTTGGGGGCATGACTGCCACCACTTGGGTACAAATCATTAAAGCCGTGCTCATGTTGTTTGGTGCGAGTTTAATGACCTTTTTGGTCTTAGCGATCTTCAAATTTAACATTGATGACATGCTCACTCAGGCTGTTGCAATCCACCCCGATGGCCGCAGCATTTTGGCTCCTGGCTCCTCTGTCAGTGGCAATCCGCTTAATGCCCTGTCTTTAGGTCTGGCCTTAGCCTTTGGTACCGCCGGTTTACCGCATATTCTCATGCGTTTCTTTACGGTAGCCGACGCCAAAGAAGCCCGTAAATCCGTCATTTGGGCAAGTAGCTTTATCGGTTACTTTTACCTACTTACCTTTATTATTGGTTTTGGTGCTATTGCGCTATTGGTACAACATCCTGAATACTACATCACGGATGCAGACGGCAACTTTGACATGCTCAAGAGCCTAATCGGTGGAACCAATATGGTGGCGGTACACTTGGCCAATGCTGTTGGGGGCAGCTTACTACTCGGCTTCCTAGCAGCAGTTACCTTTGCAACCATTGTGGCGGTTGTGGCTGGCTTAGCCTTGGCTGGTGCCGCTGCTATCTCGCATGACCTCTACGCTAACGTCATTGCCAAAGGTAAAGCCACTGAACATAATCAAATGCGTATTTCCCGCATTTCCACTGTGGCTCTAGGTATCTTATCCATCATTCTAGGTATTATTTTTGAGAACCAAAACGTCGCCTTCATGGTCGGTTTAGCCTTTGCTATTGCTGCCAGCTCCAACTTCCCCGTATTGGTTCTCTCCATCTCTTGGCGTGGTTGTACCACCCGCGGCGCAGCCATTGGTGGTTTCCTCGGGTTAACAACTGCAACTGTTTGGGTTATGTTAAGTGCTACCGTTTGGGTTGATGTGTTTGGTTTTGCAGAACCCATCACGCCATTCCCGAACCCAGGTATTCTTTCCATCCCACTCGCTTTTGCAGCCATCTGGTTATTCTCAGTACTAGATAAATCACCAGAATCAGTGAGTGAAAAAGCAGCCTTTGACGCTCTCACAGTTCGTAGCCAAACAGGTATTGGTATCGCTCAAGCCAGTGATCACTAAACCTCTTAGTTAGCTACACAACAACAAAGGGAGCCTAGGCTCCCTTTGTTGTTTAAGTCATCCTAATAACATCTATGAACGAATTACTAATTGCCGATGACCACCCCCTCTTCCGAGAAGCTCTACATGGTCTAGTCGCTAAGCTCTACCCTACGACGGCCATTTACGAAGCAGAAAGTATTAGTTCTTTATATAGCCTTGTCGAAGACAGACCGAATGCAGACCTGTTATTGCTGGACTTAAACATGCCAGGGGCCGCAGGCTATAGTGCCTTAGTCCACTTACGGGCCCAACACCCGCAATTGCCCATTGTTATTATTTCTGCCCACGAAGACCCCACCTTAATTCGACGCGCCCTAGACCATGGGGCAATGGGCTTTATTCCTAAGTCAGTTGAGTCCAAAACACTCAGTCATGCGCTCCAAGAAATCCTTTTAGGAAACCCCTGGTTACCCGACAACATCCCTTTAACTGCCTCTACTATTAGTGCCGAAGAAAAAGAAGCCGCTAATTTATTACAAGAGCTCACCCCACAGCAGTTTAGAGTCTTACAAATGGTCAGCACAGGCCAGCTAAATAAACAAATCGCCCACGAGCTTAGCGTTTCCGAAGCCACTATCAAAACCCACATGACCGCTATCTTACGCAAGCTAGGTGCAACCAATCGCACCCAAGCCGTGCTCATCGCTAACCAACTACTGCTGCACGATAAAACCACCGAAGAAATGGCGCTACCTTAATACTGCCTACTAAAAAAGCCTTAAAACAAGCTCGCTTTAAGGCCTTAGCACTCTGATATAAACCACAGAACTAATTACGCCGCTGTGCTGCCAAGAACGCCCTAAGCGAGGCCGGCTTGACCGGTTTGGTCAAAACCAAATAACCTTTCTGACGAGCACGTTGTTTTAACTCGTCACTGCCATTCGCTGTTAACAAAGCCCCTTGTAAGTGCTTAGCGTGCTCTCGTAAAGCATCTAAGCTTTCAATGCCATCTAGGCGGTCATGCAAATGATAGTCCACCAATAACACGTGCGGATCTAAACTCATTTTTTGCAAAGCGTCATCAATGGTTGTGGCTGTTATGACCTCTATACCCCATTGCGATAACAGCGCCTCCATACCCATTAAGATTTCCACATCATTATCTAAACAAAGCACTCGCAAGCCATCTAAAGAGCCTGCCTGCATCACAACAGGATTGGGTATAGCGGGAGACTCTTGAAGCGGTGTAGCCAGAGGGACCCGTATACTGAACATACTGCCCTTGTTTACCTCTGAAATTGCTTGCAGAGGATGATTAAGCAAGCTAGAAATACGCTGGCAAATTGATAAGCCTAAACCCATCCCCCGCTCGCCCCAGTCGTAACTTTGATCATAACGTTGAAATTCGTTATAAATGTTTTTTAAATGATGAGGCGGAATCCCTTGACCACTATCCCATACTTGGAACTCCACCGCCCCATCACGTACTCGTCCAGCCACAATAATGCGCCCTTCACGGGTATAGCGTAACGCATTGGCAATAAAGTTTTGTAGAACCCGGCGCAATAACCGTTGATCGCTGCGTACATAGACAGGTCGTGAATAAGTCCTTAAGACCAAATTACGTCGTTTGGCCAAAGGCGCATATTGCTGCGTTAAGTCTTGGATAACATCTTGGGCTTTAAAAACCGTGATCTCTGGTTGTAAAGCCCCCGCATCTAACTGAGAAATATCCAACAGCCCATCTAATAACTCTTCGGCCGCGCGCAAGGACGCATCCACTCGTTCGGCCAAACGTTTCATTTCGCTAAGCTCGCCACTATCATAAAGTGCTGAAGCAAATAGTCGGGCCGCATTAATAGGCTGTAATACATCATGACTCACAGCGGTGAGAAACAACGTCCGTGACTGTTGAGCGCGCTCGGCTTCCTGCGTACGCTCTGCTACACGCTGCTCTAGATTTTCATTAATTTCAAGAAGCTCACGCTCGACCCGTTTATATTCAGTAATATCCGAATAGCTGGTGACATAACCCCCGCCAGGCAAAGGCCGTCCACGTAACTCAATGACTTGCTTATTATTTAACGTGCGTTGGAACACATGCGAGGTACCTGCACGCATAAACGCAATACGACGCCGTACCGCCTCTTCGGTATCGCGTTTATGACGATGCTGTATTTTGCCGCATTGCGCATTAAAGCGGATGAGATCGGCCACGGGCCTGCCTACGTAAAGCATCCCGGGCGGGTAATCAAATAGCTGCTGATAGCGCTGATTCCAAGCCACTAGGCACATTTCAGCATCGACTACACTTACCCCTTGATCCAAGTTTTCTAAGGTCGCTAAAAGAATATCTCGGTTAAAGCGTAGCTCTTGGCCTGCTTCATCAAGAATAGCCACAATGGTGGTGACCTCCATGCCTGAACCACGCAACGCGCTGGTTAACACCAGACGCGCCGAAGCCGCTCCTACGGCTGCGGCCAACAACAACTCGGTAAATTGAATCCAACCGCTGTCTGCCCGCAAATCCACATCCAACGATTGTTCAAGCACTAAAGCTTGTTTTTCAAAAGCCCACGTTGCTTTTTTCTCGCCCACGATCCGCCCCGCCAGGGCAAGCAAATCAAGCACATATAAATCACCATACGACTGCTTAGAGGGCAAAGCACGGCGTTTAGCATAAGGATCTAAAAAAGGTTCCGCACGAAGCCTATCGCGTAAGCCAGGAGGACGATGAAAAGAAACCAGCAAAAAAGCGGTGATATTAAACAGCAAAGACCAAAAGGTGCCATGCGATAACGGGTCTAAGCCACTTAAACCAAATAACTGATAAGGACTTAACCAAGTCACCCCCCAAGGCCCATTATAAAGCCAAGCGGAATCAACCCAGCCCGACTCGGTCAGGGTAGGCAAAAGCAAAGTGTAAACCCACAAGCCAAAGCCTAAAAGCAAGCCGGACTCTACCCCACGACGACTGGCTCCTTGCCAATACAAACCACCAATTAGGCCAGGGGCAAACTGGGCCACGGCGGCAAAGGCCATTAAGCCATACGCGGATAACGCGGTATCACTGCCGCTGCTTAGGTAATACCCATAAGCCCAAGCAGAAATAACCAAAATGGCCATGCGGCGAATCCACAATACGGTGCGCGACATATCGCCTTGAGCCTGCTGCGCCCAACCGCGACGTAATAAAATTGGCATCACTAAGTCATTACTGACCAAGGTAGATAACGCCACACTGGTCACAATCACCATCCCTGTTGCAGCAGAAAAACCGCCTATATAAACGGCTAAGGCTAAAGTGAGCTGATTTTGAGAAAGAGGCAAAGCCAATACAAAGGTATCGGGCGCCACTGCGCCACTACCACCAAAAAGCTGCACCCCTACCGCGGCAATGGGCAATACCATGAGGCTTACTATGATTAAGTAAGCCCCAAACATCCAACGTGCTCGGCGGATATCTGATACCTTGCCGCATTCAACAATGGCGACATGAAACTGCCGTGGTAAACAAATAATGGCAGCAAAAGCTAATAAGGTTTGCCCCACAAACCCTACCGGCGGAGCTTGCTCTATTAGTTGATGCATAGCGCCATATACATCCAGCTCATTGCGATGAGACCAAATTAAAGCAAACACCCCCACCGCAGTTAAGGCCAGTAGTTTTACTAAAGATTCAAAAGCCACGGCTAGCATCAGCCCTGGCCGGTGCTCGGTGGCATCGACCTGCCGCGTACCAAACAAAATAGAAAACAACGCCATTAGGATGGCAACATATAAAGCGGGATCACCCAAAATGGTGTTTTGAATATCACGACCCGTCAAGATAGCCAAACTTAAGGTAACTGCTTTGTATTGCAAGGCTAAATAGGGAATAGCGGCAATTACAGCCACCAAAGCCACCATCCCTGCTAATCGCTGCGAACGGCCATACCGGCTCGCCATAAAGTCTGCAATAGATACCGTATTTTGTGACTGCGCCACCAAAGCTAAGCGTTCGATGATTCGCCAACCAAAGAGCAGCATCAGCATGGGGCCTAAATAAATAGGCAAATAACCCACGCCATAGCGCACCGCAGACCCCACGGCCCCGTAGAAAGTCCACGAGGAGCAATAAACGGCCAAAGCAAGACTATAAACAGCGGGACGCAACCAAGGCCGCTGAGGATATAAAGGGTTGCGGTCGCCAATGTAGGCAATGGCAAATAAAATGGCTGCGTATAATAAAGAAGCTAATATCACCCACACGGGTAACATTTTAAATCTCCTACTTTGGTATTGCCCACTGACTTTAGGGGGGATTTATAGGTATATTAAGACTAATAATTACAGGTCACCATTCTTAGAAACGCCTATAGGCATCGCGCTAAAGACCAAACACTCGGAGGAAATATGGAGTCAACCCAATTAAATTTTGATCAGTACCCCCAAAAGCCACATGGTGGGACCTTAGTGAATCAGGTCGTAGCAGAACATTTACGTGCGGCTGAAATTGAACGTGCCCGTACGCTACCTGCCATCCGCGTCGACCTCGAAGCCATCATCACAATTGAAATGATTGCTACTGGGGTTCTCTCCCCCAACAAAGGCTTCATGCTACAGGCAGACTACCTCTCTGTTTTACAAGATGGCCGCCTCAGTGATGGTACCGTTTGGCCCGTTCCCCTTAGCTTTGCCCCAATAGGCGATCGCAATGCTGAAATCATCAGCCAACTCAGCATCGGAGACCAGGTCGCCCTGACTGATAGCGAAAACGAGCCCGTTGCCATTCTCGATATCGAAGATATTTTTGCTTATGATAAAGCCCACCGTGCCGAACATCTTTTTGGCACGACTGATCGCAATCACCCCGGGGTAGACTC
Source organism: uncultured Paenalcaligenes sp. (assembly GCA_947632305.1). Taxonomy (GTDB): domain Bacteria; phylum Pseudomonadota; class Gammaproteobacteria; order Burkholderiales; family Burkholderiaceae_B; genus Paenalcaligenes. Next base: position 31,374 of record CANROS010000008.1, read on the forward strand.
CATTTACCGCCGCATGGGCGACACCTCTTTAGGCGGCACCTTACACTTGCTTAACCGAGTTGACTGGGGTCCTTTTGAAAAACTACGTCGCGAGCCCAAAGACACTTGGCGCCTATTTTACGAAGAACTCAAATTCAACTCGGTTGCTGGGTTTATTACAGGCGCAAACCCCTTACACCGGGGTCACGAATACATCCACCGCAACGCACTCGAAGAGGTGGATGGACTATTCCTGCAGCCTTTAGTGGAAATGGCAAAACGCGAATACGTGCGCCATGAATATCGCATGCTTGCGTACCGCAATGTCCTAGATACCTATTACCCCAAAGACCGTTCAATTTTATCGCCCTTGCGTGTGACTTATATTTTTGCAGGGCCACGCGAAACAGTTTTACACGCCCTTATCATGAAAAACTATGGGTGTACTCATGCTTTGATTGGTAGAGACCACGCCGGCATTGGCGACTACTACGACAAATACGCTAGCCACAGTATCTTTGATCAGTTCACTCCCGAAGAGCTAGGCATCGATATCCGACTGTTCCACGAGGTCTTTTATTGCACACGCTGTGCCTCTCATGCCTCCACCCAAACATGCTCTCACAACGAGCGTTTCCGTTTGAACATTTCTGGCACAGGCATTCGTGAAATGCTTCGTCATGGTATTTTGCCCCCTAAAGAAGTCGTACGCCCCGAGTCGGCTTTAGCAGGTATCCAAGGTGTACAACCCAAAGGTATCGACGAAAACTTCATGGCAACCTTGCCTGTTTCCAAGGTTATCCAAAGCATGTACCCCTTTTATACCAAGTACACCCGTTTGGGGGGCACCTTGCGGCCACAACCGCTTGAACCCTCAACTCTCACCGTCCGCGATCTAGAGGTTGCCACCAATGATGCGCGCGAACATGCCACCTCTATTTTCAATGAGGTCTATAGAGAATACACCGACCTGCTAGATCACAACCGCAGTCTACAGCCAACTTGGCTTGACGACACCCGCGCCGAACTCAAGTCATTACAGACTCGCCTAATTGGCGACCTTGAGGAAAAACTAAAGCAGGCTCCAGCCACTGCTTCGGATGAGTTCATGTATCAAGACAAAGCCGAAGTTGAGCGTGAGCTTACTGTAGCCAAAAAACTGCTCGAAGAAATCCCCAATTCCGTATGTTCCGAAAGCTTAGAAAAACGCACGTGGAATATCCTGCCCTATAAGCGTTATCGCGGGGCTGATCAAGACTAACCTCCCTACACCTTGACCACAAAAAAGGCTACATTTTCATAAATGTAGCCTTTTTATTTTAAGGATCCAACTGAAGTTAGCTTACCGCTTGTGCCTGCGCTTTTGCGACTTTAATAGGAGCCGTTTCTTTAAAAAATAACGCAAAGAAACAACAGCCTAGCAAGCCGGCCAAAGCCAAATACATGGTGTATTGAATTCCATAGTTTTGTGCAATCCACCCGGCCAGCATAGGCGCGACCCCACCCCCAAAAATTTCCCCTATGCCAATAATCAGACCTACTGCAGTAGACCCTAAGGCCATGGGCACAGACTCAATCGCAATGGTTCCACCAATCATGCACAAACAACTGTTGGCACCAAAAGCGATAAAGAACAAAAGTAAAAATAATGTAAAAGGCTGAGCCGGTGTTTGAATAAATTGATAGAGCAACAAAGAAGCCAGAACCAAAGCCAGAATAGTTACCCACTTACGTCCAAATCGATCAGACAACGCCGGAATAATCACTTGGCCCGCAAACGCACCAAAACCAATTCCTGAGGTAACAAAACCCATTTGAGAAACGCTTAATTGCAAATAGTTAGTGAAATAAACGGGGCTCATGGCGCTTAAAATAAACACGCACGTCATCACGCAGCACATACACAAAATACCCACTAATATATTGCGATATTTAAATAGGTCTTTATAAGAGTACTGGGGCACAACTGGTTTGTTTGCGGTGGGTTCAAGCGCCGTTTCTTGCAAATGCTTGGGCTCACGGATCACCTTGTGCATAAAATAGGCCAAGAGCAAACCAGGCAAACACATAATGACAAAGACCCAATGCCACGAAGGCAAATACTGCACCATTTGCGTCACTATAATCGGGCCCAATCCTATACCTAACAAAGCGAAGGTACTTTGCTGAATGCCCATATTCAACCCACGACGACTAGGTTTTGAAGCTTCTGCCGTTAAGGCTACGCTGGTTGGGCCAAATGCCCCTTCAGACACCCCCATCATAAAACGAATAATTAATAAGCTGGTTAGTCCCATCGCTACCCCAGTCAACCCTGTCATGAGAGAAAACAAGATAGTGGCTGGAATAAGCACTTTACGTCGACCGATTCGATCTGCCAAACGGCCAGCAAACAATGAGGAAGCCCCCCAAGCTAACCCTAAGATCCCCATAATATTGCCTAGATCTTGATAATCTAAGTTTAGATCTTTCATCATCAGGGGATAAAGTGGGCCAATCATCCACCGATCTAATCCCACTAAACCAAAACCCAAAGCCAAAAGTAGAACGGCTTTCCATTCATACTGGCTGTCCCATTGCTTTTTATTAGGCATACCCGTTCCTCCAAGATACGTTTATTTTTTTAATTCAGCTAATAAAGCCTGGGTATCCATCACACGACCAAAAACACGAGCCATAATAGTCAACGTAGCGTCTTGGGACACCTGATCAAGCCCCCCATTGGCATCACTGACCATGACTACTTTGTAATCACGCATAAAAGCACTACGCGCCGTAGACTCACAACAAATATTAGTCACCGTGCCAATGACCACCACGGTGTCTACACCACGCAAGCCCCGTACTGTCGCCAATACATTATCCAACTGCGTGTTATGAAACGCGTCATAACGGTGTTTTTGAATGACATAGTCTTGCGGCTCGGGCTTGAGTTCGTCCACCACCGCTGCACCCGGTGTGCCCATACGTAAACCACTTGTTTTCAAACTGGGGTTATAAGCGGTTTCAAGAGGAGAAATATCCCAAGGCTCATACAAAAGGTGCTGACTATAAATCACTGGTATGCCCACCTCGCGACACTGTTGCACAATAGTCTGCATATTTGGTAAGTACTCTCTGGCCATAGGTACCTCCATAGGGGCTCCTTCGCGCACAAAATCATTTTGCATGTCAATCACGAGTAAAGCCGTACTATTGGGGTTAAGGTCCCAAGGGGTATAGTTGTTAGTGCTCATTACCATCTCTCCTGTGTGGTGTATTTTTAATACGTGAATGGTAAAAATCCTAGCACACAGAAAACGAGTCTCAGCTATAGTATATTTTTATATCCCCGTGTTTTTACCTATATCTTTCAACAAGTTAGATTGGATCAATTTATGATTATCGGCCTTAGGGAACTACGCTTTTTTCTAAAAATTGTTGCCTTAAAAAGCATATCCAAAGCAGCAGAGGCACTCCATATTACACAGCCAGCCTTAAGCACAAAAATAAAAAAACTAGAAGAAACCTTAGGTTTTTCACTCTTAGAAAGAAACTGGGATGGAGTGCAGCTAACCACCGAAGGAGGATATTTTCTTCCTTATGCGGTGCAACTATTACAGTCGATGGAAGATGCCACCACCGTTTTAGACCCACACAGCAAAAGCACCACCCAAACCTTTAATGAGGTCATCAATGACGCCGATCGTTTACGTATTGGCATCGATAACTGGCTCTTACCTTATGTGTTACCACGACTCTACCAAGCCTTGGCACAACAAGAGAACAAACGAGGACTGAAGATTTTGACGCAACCCTCTTTGGTTTTGAAAAACTTAGTCAGTCATTCCTGCCTAGATCTGGCCTTCTTTTACTCTTTGGACCCTAACGAAGACAAAGAACTACACACCTTGCCTTTATATCAGGACCAAATGGTTTTGTTATGCCATGAGCACAGCCCCTTGGCCTGCTGTGATCTAGATACTCTCTCCGAGCACATTAACGAGCTCAATTTTATTTTGTTTGATAACCCCACCCTATCGCATCATCGTCAAATTACGAATCAAATCACCCGTCGATTTCAGATCAAGCAATTTCATGTAGTGGATAATCTATATTCCGCACTCAGCCTAATTAGTCACGGTTTGGCTTTTACTATCTTGACCGAATCGTGCGCGCTGCATTTACAAGAACAATCTGCTTTCGCTACTATTCAAGTGCGCCCTCTAGGGGACCGTTTGCCCTTGGCTCAAATTAATATGGCAGGTTCAGCCCAATTCGAACTACACCCTAGCTTTGCTCTGATAGCTCGCTGCATGCAAAAGGCATAGACACAAAAAAGCCAGCAATGACGCTGGCTTTTTGCTTCTAGCAGACTTATTTCGCTGCTGTCGCCATAATCTCAATCAGTACATCTGGGCTAGCCAAATTGGCTTCGCTGGTCACTCGAACTGGCAAATGCTTAGGATCTACCCATTCTTTCCAAGCCTCGTTCATCGCGGAAAAGTCGCGCTCAATGTGCTTAAGCCAAATCTCCACTTTTAATAAACGGGTTTTATCCACACCGGCTTTAGCCAAATTCGCATCAATTTGCTGAAAAATGTCTTTGGCTTGGATGCTAACGTCTAGAGTGCGGTCTTGGGGCACTAGCCCAGATACATACACCACCCCACCATGCTCTACCACCGAACTAAAAATAGGTAGCCCTTCGTGACGAACTATAGTCATGGATATCTCCTGTTAATTAATTTTGCTATGGATCAAAATTACACAGCAACTCTGTATATTTAACATGCTGCTCAACCTTTAGGCCAATGTTATTGGCTTAGGGTCCCGCTTAGGACAAAATAGACTGCAACTGTTGCTCAAGTTCCTGCCAATGATTTTCTTGGAAGACCGGTAAACAACACTCTAGCCACGCTTTAGCGGCCTGAGACAAATAACGGCCATTCCACAACATCACTACCTCCCAATGCAATAGCTGACTTTGCTCAATCACACGCACGACCAAATCCTCTGGTAAACGCTGACATAAAGGCTGCGGTAATACGGCAATGCCTAAACCCGCCTGAGCCATAGAAACCAACCAATCGGCTTGGCTACTTTGGGCATAGACCTTGGGTTCGAGTTGTTCTAACAACAAATGCTGTCTAAGCAATCGTGTTAAACCAAAGTCGTCATTCAAAAATAATAGAGGCTTTTTAGAGAGCTGCTGCAAGCTAATAGGGGCTTTGTTGCGGGGCAGCAATTCAGGCACACCCACGGCATAAACCAAATAGTTCACCACTGCATTATGGGCTAAACGTAAATCGGTAGCGATGGGCGCAATACTAAACCCCATATCTAATTCCCCCAGTGCCACCAGTCGTTCTATGGCTGGACCGGGTTGCTCGATAATTTGTACTTGAATAGTAGGATAACGTTCTCTGAACTCTTTTAAGGCGGCAGTAAAAAGTAAATTAATCATAGGGGGGATACCGACTTTAAGCTGCCCTTTGCTTAGCGCCTGTACCGCATGCACCTCTTGTTCCAAACGCGCCAAATCCCACAGCAACTGGCTGCCTTTTTCGAATAAAACCTGCCCTACATCACTGAGAAGCAAAGGTTTTCCACTACGCACTATTAAGGTTTCACCTAGTTGATCCTCTAGGTTACGTACCATTTTACTGACCGTAGATTGCCCGACTTGGAGCGATTGTGCAGCTGCAGTAAAACTGCCTAAACGTACCGTTTCCACAAAGTAACGTAATGCAATCACGTTTAACATGGTCATTCCTAAAATGAATGTATTTCAAGTATTTTATTCATAAACTCAATGATATGCTCAATTTTGAATACAAAAACAACATATTAGGAGCATACTATGTGGCAAAATCGTATTCGTCGAACAGACTTACACAGCAAAATCATGACCGCAGACGAGGCGGTACACTATATTCGTGCTGGCATGACAGTAGGCATGAGCGGCTTTACCCGCGCTGGCGACAGCAAGGCCATGCCTGTTGCTTTGGCCAACAAAGCGGCACATTATGGCCCCTTACACCTCACTCTTTTAACCGGTGCCTCGTTAGGAAATGATAGCGATGGTCTGATGAGCCAAAGTCATGTGTTAGCGCGGCGCGCTCCTTTTCAAGTCGATGCCACTATGCGCAAACATATCAATGAAGGCAAAGTCTTGTTTTATGATATGCACTTGTCAGAAATGGCAGAGCAACTGCGCTCCGAGCCAGGCTACCCTATTGATGTTGCCGTCATCGAAGCCATTGCCATTACTGAAGAGGGCCATATTATTCCCACTACTTCTGTAGGTAACTCTGCTAGCTTTGTACACCAAGCTCAACATATTATTGTTGAGCTCAATAGCGCCATGCCTGTAGAGTTAGAAGGCTATCACGATGTGTATATGCCTGGTCCGCGCGGCGCACGTGAGCCTATTCCTTTAACTACGGTGGAACAACGTTTGGGGCAAACAGCCATCGCGGTTGACCCTGCGCGTATTGTCGCCATTGTCCATACAGAACAACTGGATAGCCCCTCTACCGCGACTCCTCCAGATGCCGAAACTCAAGGCATTGCACAACATATTGTGAGCTTTTTAGAGCAAGAGGTCGCAGCAGGTCGCCTAGACAACTCCTTGCTTCCGCTACAGGTCGGTATTGGTAGCATTGCCAATGCAGTCACCCAAGGTCTACTTGAATCTGAGTTTAAAGACTTAGAAATGTACTCTGAGGTTCTGCAAGACAGCGCCTTTCACTTGCTTGATTCCGGTCACCTGCGTTTTGCTTCCGCCTCTTCGATCACGCTAAGCGCCCCCATGATGGAGCACTTTTTCAACAACCTAGAGCATTATCGTGACCGTATTGTGCTGCGCCCCCAAGAGATCAGCAATCACCCTGAAGTGGTGCGTCGTCTAGGCATTATTGCTATTAATGCAGCACTAGAATTTGACCTCTACGGCAATGTGAACTCCACCCATGTCAGCGGCACCAAAATGATGAATGGTATTGGAGGCTCCGGCGACTTTGCACGCAATGCCCATCTTTCTATTTTTGTGACGAAATCCTTAGCTAAAGGCGGTGATATCAGTCGAGTTGTACCCATGGTGTCTCATGTGGACCACTGTGAGCACGATGTGGATATTTTGGTCACTGAACAGGGTTTAGCCGATTTACGTGGCCTCGCCCCTCGCGAACGCGCCGCCTTAATTATTGAAAACTGTGTGCACCCTGACTACCGTGCAGCGCTGGCAGATTATTTTGAGCGCGCCTGCTTGCGCGGCGGCCATACTCCTCATGTGCTGGAGGAAGCCCTCAGCTGGCATCAACGCTTTGAAGAAACAAACAGCATGCGCTGTACCGAAGCTGTTTTGTAGTATGTAGTTCTCCTTTTTAGTACCTGTACTTCTTTTACCGACTTTCTTATAGGGAGTCGGTTTTTTTTACTTTAACTTTCAACTTCAAGCAAAAAGAAGAGTAAAATCAGCTGCATCCCAATAACAATAAAATTGCTACTCCTTTGC
>CANROS010000009.1 GCA_947632305.1 uncultured Paenalcaligenes sp.
TAACTTACTCATTTATATAGGTCTCTAATGCAGCCCGAGGTTGAAATTCTGTCCGGTTTGGAGCGCCGAATCGATGTAGCTATCTCTACAGCCGATGTCGAAAAAGAAGTCCAGGCACAACTTAAACGTGTGGCGCGTACAGCCAAAATCCAGGGTTTTCGCCCAGGAAAGGCTCCTCTATCTATGGTAGAGCGCAGCCATGGCCCAAGCATCCGTTACGATGCGATTAACAATGAACTAGGCAAAGCATTAGACAGCGCGATCGAAAACAGTGGTTTACGTATCGCTGGTGTGCCCTCTATTGCACCCAAAGAAGATGCTCCTGAAGACCAAATGGTATTTAGCGCGACTTTCGAGGTGTATCCAGAGATCACTCTACCTAATTTGGCAGACCTAGATATCACGCGCAGCACCATCGAAGTAGGCGACGCCGAAGTCGAGCGTACTATTGACGTACTACGTAAGCAACGCGCCAACTACGAAGCCCGTGAAGACCGCGTAGCACAAGACGAAGACCGTGTTACCTTAGACTTTAAAGGCGAAATCGATGGCGTAGCCTTTGATGGCGGTACTGCTGAGGCTTTCTCTTTTGTACTTGGCCAAGGCCGTATGTTGCCCGAGTTCGAAGCGGCTGCTCTAGGCATGAAAGCTGGCGAAGAAAAAGTCTTCCCTCTTGATTTCCCCGAAGATTACGGTGGAGCCGAGGTTGCAGGTAAAACAGCTCAATTCACCATTAAAGTGACTGAAGTTGCCGAGCCCGTGCTTCCTGAGTTGAACGACGACTTCGCCAAAGAACTTGGCCAAGAAGAAGGCGATATCGAAAGCTTGCTCGCAGATGTGCGTGCCAATATCGAACGTGAAGCCAAAGCTCGTGTTAACGCACGCACTAAAGCTAGCGTGATGGATGCCTTGATTGCAGCCAGTTCGTTTGACGTACCTGCCGCATTGGTTCAAAGCGAAATTCAAAACCGTATCGCTGCAGCTCGCCAAGAGCTAAAACAGCGTGGTTTACCTAACGCTGATGATATGCCTATTCCAGAAGACGTATTCAAAGACGAAGCCGAGCGTCGTGTGCGCTTAGGTTTGTTGTTGTCTGCGTTGGTTGAAAGCGCCGAGCTTTCCGCTACTCCTGAACAGGTTCGTGCTCGCATCGAAGAGTTTGCACAAAATTACGAGCAGCCCGAAGAAGTCATCAGCTTCTACTTATCCGATGCACAACGTCGCGCGGAAATCGAAGCGATTGTATTGGAAGACAATGTGGTTGAACACATTGTATCCCAAGCAAAAGTCACCGATGAAGACGTGGATTTTGAGCAATTAATGGGAAATAACTAATGTCGTCTCGTTTTATCGACTTCTATGCATCTATGAATGGTGGACATTCCGTAACGCCTACGGGCTTGGGTTATGTTCCTATCGTGGTTGAGCAGTCTGGCCGCGGAGAGCGTTCTTACGATATTTATTCGCGTTTATTACGTGAACGCATTATCTTTTTGGTTGGGCCCGTTAATGATAATTCTGCCAACTTAATTGTGGCGCAGTTGTTGTTCTTAGAGTCGGAAAACCCAGATAAAGATATTTCGCTCTACATTAACTCACCTGGTGGGTCAGTGTATGCGGGTATGGCTATCTATGACACGATGCAGTTTGTAAAGCCAGAAGTCTCTACCTTGTGTACAGGCATGGCTGCAAGCATGGGCGCGTTCTTGTTGTCTTCCGGACAAAAAGGCAAGCGCTTTGCTTTGCCAAACTCACGTATTATGATTCATCAGCCATCTGGTGGGGCTCAAGGCCAAGCCTCTGATATCCAAATTCAAGCTCAGGAAATTCTCAGCTTGCGCGAGCGTCTTAACCGTATTTTGGCCGCTAATACCGGTCAAACGGTTGAGCAGATCGCTTTAGATACAGAGCGTGACCGTTTTATGGATGCCGATGAGGCAACCGAATACGGTTTGCTTGATCGAGTCTTAGCTCATCGTACAGACGAGATTTAAGGGGTATAGTGACAAGACCTAGGTTTTGTCGCTCCCTTCTTTGCCATTAGCGGTTCACCGCATCATTTTGATTTTATATATATATGTCCGAAAAAAATCCGGCCGGCGATAAAGCTCTTCACTGTTCTTTTTGTAACAAAACACAAAGCGAGGTAGAGAAGCTTATTTCAGGTCCTGGGTCCGTCTATATTTGTAATGAGTGCATTAGCTTATGCAATGAGATGATCCTAGAGGACAAGCAAGAGCAAAGCGCTGCTGAGTTGATTGGTGCTAATTTGCCCACTCCTCACGAAATTAAGACGTTCCTAGATGAATACGTGATTGGTCAAGACCAACCGAAGCGTAATCTAGCTGTAGCGGTGTATAACCATTACAAACGCATTCAGCATACAGGTTTGACGGGCGATGTTGAGCTCTCTAAAAGTAATATCTTATTGATCGGCCCTACGGGTTCTGGTAAGACGCTACTGGCTCAAACTTTAGCACGTATGCTCAAGGTGCCATTTGTGATGGCGGATGCCACCACCTTAACCGAAGCAGGTTATGTGGGTGAGGACGTAGAAAATATCGTCCAGAAACTTTTGCAGGCGTGTGAGTACGACGTAGAAAAAGCGCAGCGCGCCATTATTTATATTGATGAGATTGATAAGATCTCACGTAAAGCAGACAACCCGTCTATTACACGCGATGTATCAGGCGAGGGTGTACAACAAGCTTTACTCAAAATTATCGAAGGTACAGTGGCCTCTGTGCCCCCTCAAGGTGGCAGAAAGCATCCTAACCAAGACTTCATTCAAGTCGATACAACTAACATCCTCTTTATTGTGGGTGGGGCTTTTGACGGCCTAGAAAAAGTCATTCAAAACCGGACTGAAAAATCAGGTATTGGTTTTGGTGCCAAGGTCAGTGCTCGTAGTGAGCGTGGCGTAGGTCAGCTTTTTGCTGAGGTCGAGCCCGAGGATTTAATTAAATTTGGTCTTATTCCCGAGCTAGTAGGGCGTTTGCCTGTGGTTACCACCCTCCAAGAGCTAGACGAAGAAGCCCTAATTCGAATCTTAACCGAGCCAAAGAACGCGTTGGTCAAGCAGTTCCAGCAGTTATTTGCCATGGAAGAAGTCGAATTAAAAATCGAAGAAGAGGCGTTGCAAAGTGTGGCTCAGGCCGCTATTAAACGCAAAACGGGTGCGCGTGGTTTGCGCTCCATTGTAGAGAAATCTTTGCTCGACACGATGTATGACTTACCGTCTATGGCCGATGTCAGCACGGTGGTTCTTACTAAGGAAGCCGTAGAGGGTACCGCCAAGCCAGTCGTGGTGCAGACAACCGAGCTGTCCCAAGCTACCGGTGATAATGCGGTTGCTTAATTCATCCATTTATCAGTTAGCGCTGTTTTACTTTTCGCCTACTTGAAATTATCAAGTTTGCCACAATCTGTAAGTCAGAAGCTAGAATCACAGGGGGAAGCTATCTTGCTTCCCCCTGTGGTCTAAGGTAATGAAAAGGAAATTACTATGTCTGCAAGCCAGATTTTATCTATGGAACCCACGGAGCTACCCTTATTGCCTTTGCGCGATGTGGTGGTCTTTCCGCATATGGTGATTCCTTTATTTGTTGGACGTCCTCGCTCCATTAAGGCGCTTGAACTCGCTATGGAGTCGGGCAATACCATTTTATTGGTAGCGCAGAAAACGGCTAGCAAAGACGAGCCCACCGCCGACGATATGTATGAAATCGGTTGTGCGGCATCTATTTTGCAAATGTTAAAACTGCCCGACGGTACAGTGAAAGTACTGGTCGAAGGCGTAGAGCGCGCTAAAATCGAAGCTGTCATTGATAACGAGACCCATTTTAGTGGCAAAGCCGTGGCAGTAGAACAAGCCACAGAAGTCCCAGCCGAGGCCGAAGCCTTGCGTCGGGCGGTGGTGGCTCAGTTCGAGCAATACGTCAAACTGAACAAAAAAATCCCTCAAGAGATTTTGACGTCTTTAAATGCGATCGATGAGGCCAGCCGTTTGGCTGATACCGTAGCGGCTCACTTGCCACTGAAACTCGAGCAAAAACAACAAATGCTCGAATCTGTTCCTGTGATTGAGCGCCTAGAAGCCTTGCTCAGCCAGCTCGAAACAGAAATTGATATTTTGCAGGTCGAAAAACGCATTCGCGGCCGTGTGAAAAAACAAATGGAAAAAAGCCAGCGCGACTATTATTTGAATGAGCAAGTTAAAGCCATTCAAAAAGAGTTGGGCGAAGGCGAAGACGGGGCGGAAATCGAAGAGCTAGAGCAGAAAATTGCCGAGGCTAAGCTCCCCAAAGAGGCTTTGAAAAAAGCCGAGGCCGAGCTGAAAAAGTTGAAAATGATGTCGCCCATGTCGGCGGAAGCCACCGTGGTGCGTAATTACTTAGACACACTGATTGGTTTGCCTTGGCGTAAGCGTAGTCGTATTAACAACTCTTTGTCTAACGCCGAAGACGTTTTAAATACAGACCATTACGGTTTAGACAAAGTCAAAGAGCGTATCGTTGAATATTTGGCAGTACAGCAGCGTGTGTCTAAACTCAAGGCACCGATTTTATGTTTGGTAGGGCCTCCCGGTGTAGGTAAAACCTCGTTGGGGCAGTCTATTGCTAAAGCGACCAATCGTAAATACGTGCGTATGGCTTTAGGTGGCGTGCGTGACGAAGCCGAAATTCGTGGCCATCGCCGCACCTATATCGGTTCTATGCCGGGCAAGATCGTGCAAAACATGAGCAAAGTAGGGGTGCGTAACCCATTGTTCCTGTTAGACGAAATTGACAAAATGGGCGCGGATTTCCGTGGTGATCCTTCCTCCGCTTTGCTTGAGGTCTTAGATCCAGAACAAAACCACACATTCCAAGATCACTACTTAGAAGTCGATTTTGATTTGTCTGATGTGATGTTCGTTGCCACTAGCAATACGCTCAATATCCCACCTGCGCTATTAGATCGTATGGAAGTGATTCGTTTGTCGGGATACACCGAAGACGAAAAGGTCAATATTGCTTTCCAGCATTTGATTCCTAAACTGATGACGAACAACGGCGTGAAAAAGGGCGAGCTGGAAATTACCGAAGCAGCCATTCGCGATGTGGTACGTTATTACACCCGCGAGGCAGGTGTGCGCTCCTTAGAGCGTGAGATCAGCAAAATTTGCCGTAAAGCCGTCCATCAGTTCTTGGTTCAGCCCAAAGGCACCAAAGCAGAAACCATTGTGGTGACTAGCGAAAACCTGAGTGATTTCTTGGGTGTACGTCGCTTTGATTTTGGTGTGGCAGAAACGGAAAACAAAGTGGGGCAGGTCACAGGCTTGGCTTGGACTGAAGTGGGTGGCGATTTGCTAACCATTGAGGTGGCCGATATGCCAGGTAAAGGGGCAATTCAACGTACTGGTTCTATCGGTGACGTCATGAAAGAGTCCGTCGAGGCGGCCCGTACCGTGGTGCGTTCCCGTGCCCAAAAATGGGGGGTGGCTGACCCTGTGTTTGAAAAACGTGATTTGCATGTGCACTTTCCTGATGGCGCCACTCCCAAAGATGGTCCGTCTGCGGGTATTGCCATTACGACCGCTATTGTGTCGTCGTTGACGGGTATTCCCATCCGTGCAGACGTTGCCATGACAGGTGAAATTACGTTGCGAGGCGAAGTGCTGGAAATTGGTGGCTTGAAAGAAAAGCTGTTGGCTGCCCAACGTGGTGGTATTAAAACCGTGTTGATTCCTGAGCAAAACGTTAAAGACTTAGCGGACATTCCAGACAACGTCAAAAACACGTTAGAAATCATTCCAGTACGTTGGATTGATCGTGTGCTTGAGGTGGCCTTGGAGCAAATGCCTACGCCTTTGTCGGATGAAGAGCTAGCTCGTATTACGGCTGAGGCCGTCGCGGCTAAAACAGCAGTGGCTTCTAGTGGTTTGACTAAACACTAAGCAGAGCCCTTGTGGTAATAAAAAAGGACTGAGCTTTTTTGGCTCGGTCCTTTTTTTTGGCTTTGTGCAAGCGGTGTTGAGTTGCAGTTAGTTAACGGTTTAATTAAAGCTTTGGTCGCGAATTAGGCCTACGGCAATGCCTTCGAGGGAGAAATCGTCTGCGTTTTGGACCTGAATGGGTTCAAAGTCGGGGTTTTCGGGCAAGAGGACTACTTTTTTGCCTTGGCGTTGCAAGCGTTTGACGGTGACTTCGTCGCCTAGGCGAGCCACTACAATTTGGCCATTGCGGGCTTCGGAGGTGCGCTTAACAGCTAAAAGATCACCCTCGAGGATGCCGGCGTCACGCATGCTGAGGCCGCGCACCCGTAGGAGGTAATCGGGGGCTTGGGAAAAAAGGGTAGGCTCTACGCCAATTTCACGTTCAATGTGTTCAGTGGCCAAAATAGGGCTGCCAGCCGCCACACGACCGATGACGGGCAGATGGTAAGTTTGGGTAGGGGCTGGGCTGTCGATCAATAGACGAATACCCCTAGAGGTACCAGAAACCAGTTCTATGGCGCCTTTGCGTGCCAAGGCCTTGAGGTGGTCTTCGGCGGCATTGACTGATTTAAAGCCAAAGCGTTCGGCGATTTCAGCGCGTGTGGGCGGAAAGCCGGTGCGTTGAATTTCGCTGCGAATTAAATCGAAGATTTGCTGTTGTCTGGCGGTAAGTTTCACGGCTATAGAATTGACTGGTGTTATATACAGTTTTATTGTCAACGATCTCTGACTAAAAAGCAAGAAAAACCGGCTCTAGGCCGGTTAGTGTCTTTCACTGTGGGAACAGGGGTTAGGAATCTGCCATCACACGTGCAATTGCGGTTGCAACCGTATCGAGGTTGTCTTCGTTTAGCGCTGCTACACAGATGCGACCTGTGTCTAACAAGTAAATGGCGTCTTCATCGCGCAGACGTTGGGCTTGTGCTTGGGTGAGGCCTGAATAAGAAAACATGCCCTGCTGATCTAAAATAAATGACATGTCTTTTTTGACACCGTGCTCAGCAAGTTTAGCGACTAATTGTTGACGCATCGTCCGAATACGTAAGCGCATTTGGCTGAGTTCGGCTTCCCAGGCGGCAAAGCGAGAGGGCTCATTGAGTACTAAGTTGACAATTTGGGCGCCGTGGGTGGGCGGGTTAGAGTAATTGGTGCGAGCCATGCGTTTTAGCTGGCTTAGCACTTTAGGGCTTTGTTCGGCGGTGCTGGTGAGCACGGTTAAGGCCCCTACACGTTCGCCATATAAAGCAAAAGATTTGGAAAAGGAAGAGCTGATTAACATGGGAATATTGAGCTCGGCCAAATAACGCACGGCTTTGGCGTCTTCGTCTAGCCCATCACCAAACCCTTGATAAGCAATATCCATAAAAGGGATTAGTTGCTTTTCTTTTAAGACTTGGGCGATACGCTGCCATTGCTCAAAGGTGGGGTCTATGCCTGTTGGGTTATGACAGCAAGCATGGAGAACAACAATGCTCTGAGGGGCGAGTTGCTCTAGGGAGTGCAGCATCCCTTCTATGTCTAGGTTCTGAGTTTGGCTGTCGTAATAGGGGTATTCCACCACCTCGAAACCGGCCTTTTCAAAGAGCGCACGGTGATTTTCCCAGCTGGGGTTACTGATGGCAACCACTGCATTTGGCACGACCATTTTTAAAAAGTCAGCGCCCAAGCGCAGGGCGCCTGTGCCGCCTAGGCTTTGAATAGTGACAGCACGCTCTTGATGAATGGCGCTAGCGTCCTTACCTAGGAGTAATTGCTGTGCACCTTTGTTGTAGTTTTGAATGCCATCAATGGGGAGGTAGCCTTTGGCTGCACTGTGTTCTGCTAGCTGAGCCTCGGTATGTTTGACTACCTCCAGTAAAGGCATGTGGCCTTGTTCGTCATAGTAGACGCCCACACCTAAATTAATTTTGTTAGGACGGGAGTCCGCTTGGAAAAGTTCGTTAAGACCGAGAATGGGGTCGCGAGGGACCTGTGTGACATGAGAGAAAAGGGTATTCATAACAGATAACAGAAAATGCGCTAAGAAATAATGAGATAATGAGAGTATCTATCAATCTGGGTGACGTATGCAAACCTTTAAGCCGCAATTCGTTCAATATCCGAATAGTCCGTTTCAACTTTATCAGCCTTACGCGCCAGCGGGGGACCAGCCAACGGCCATCGAAGCGCTGAACGAGGGTTTGTCTGATGGCTTGATGTACCAAACCTTGTTGGGCGTGACGGGGTCTGGCAAGACCTTTACGATGGCCAACGTGATTGCACGCAGTGGACGGCCCGCTATTATTTTGGCACCGAATAAAACCTTGGCGGCACAACTTTATGCCGAGATGCGCGAGTTTTTTCCTAAAAATGCCGTTGAGTACTTCGTCTCTTATTATGATTATTATCAGCCCGAAGCCTATGTGGCCTCGCGAGACCTGTTCATAGAAAAAGACTCCTCTATTAACGAGCACATAGAGCAGATGCGGTTATCGGCCACTAAAAGCCTGCTTGAGCGCCCTGATACGATTATTGTGGGCTCGGTGTCCTGTATTTACGGTATTGGTAATCCGGCGGACTACCACGCAATGGTGCTTACCTTGCGTCAAGGCGATGAAATAGGGCGCCAAGAGCTGCTAGCGCGTTTGGTTGCGATGCAATACGAACGTAATGACACAGAGTTCGAGCGCGGTATGTTTAGGGCCCGTGGAGAGACCGTCGATATTTTTCCCGCCGAGCATGCAGAACAAGCTTTGCGTGTCACGTTATTTGACGATGAAATTGAAAGTTTGGCGCTGTTTGATCCTCTGACGGGCAAAGTCCAGCAAGAGGTACTGCGTTTTACGGTGTACCCCGGCTCACATTTTGTGACGCCACGCGAAACGGTGTTGCGGGCGGTAGAAACCATTAAGGCGGAACTGAAAGAGCGTTTGGCCTTTTTTGTGGATCAAGGGCAGTTGGTTGAAGCGCAGCGGTTAGAGCAGCGCACACGCTTTGATTTGGAAATGATGTATGAGCTCGGATTTTGTAAAGGCATTGAAAACTACTCCCGTCATTTGTCCGGAGCGCAAGCCGGCGACCCGCCACCTACTTTAATTGATTACCTACCTAAAAATGCCATCATGTTTATTGATGAAAGCCATGTCACCATGGGGCAAATCGGAGGTATGTATAAAGGGGACCGTTCGCGCAAAGAAACCCTAGTACAGTTTGGTTTTAGATTGCCTTCGGCGTTGGATAATAGGCCGTTGAAGCTAGAGGAGTTCGAACAGCGCATGCCACAAACGGTGTTTGTGTCTGCCACGCCTGCGGCTTATGAGCAAACCCATGCAGATCAAGTGGTAGAGCAAGTGGTGCGCCCCACTGGTTTGGTGGATCCTATCGTTGAGGTGCGTCCCGCTAGCACTCAGGTGGATGATGTCTTTAGCGAGATTGCACAGCGAGTGGCCGCCCAAGAGCGGGTGTTAATTACTACATTAACTAAACGCATGTCTGAGGATTTGAGTGCGTTTTTGGCTGAGCATGGCGTTAAGGTGCGGTATTTGCACTCCGATATTGATACGGTAGAGCGAGTGGAAATCATTCGTGA
Organism: uncultured Paenalcaligenes sp.; assembly: GCA_947632305.1. Classification (GTDB taxonomy): domain Bacteria; phylum Pseudomonadota; class Gammaproteobacteria; order Burkholderiales; family Burkholderiaceae_B; genus Paenalcaligenes. The sequence goes on from CANROS010000009.1 coordinate 9,546, forward strand.
TCTACGTTTGGGGGTGTTTGATGTGCTGGTGGGTATTAACTTGTTGCGCGAGGGTCTTGATATTCCCGAGGTTTCTTTGGTCGCGATTTTAGATGCAGACAAAGAAGGCTTTTTGCGTTCAGAGCGCAGTTTAATTCAAACCATTGGGCGGGCTGCGCGTAACCTAAAAGGTCATGCCATTTTGTATGCGGATCGGATTACTGATTCGATGCGCAAAGCCATGGATGAAACGGAGCGTCGCCGTGAAAAACAGCTGCAGTTCAATATAGATCATGGGATTACGGCACGTGGGGTTAACAAAGCCGTACGAGATCTCATTGATGGGGTGATGGCGCCTTCTCAAGGACCTATTCAAGACCTAGAAGAGATTCCGCTGGAGATTTTGCGCGATGAAAAAGTGTTGGCGCGCGAGCTAAAACGCCTAGAGAAGCAAATGATGGATCAAGCTAAAAACTTAGAGTTTGAGGCGGCGGCCCAGACTCGTGACCAGTTACGGCGTCTAAAGGATCAGGCGTTACTTAGTTAATTGAGACAGGAAAGTAAATTGGCCCCTATAGAACAGATCCGAAGAAAAAGTATGAAATTCCTTACTGAAATAGTGGGTATTTGCTATACTGGACTAAATTAGTCGGGTATGAATTGTTTAGTACTCCGCCAAAAATAGCTTCTCTCAAGGAACATATTATGCGTTTAACCACTAAAGGACGTTTTGCGGTCACAGCAATGATTGATTTGGCTTTACGCCAACAAAGTGGGCCGGTCACCTTGGCCAAAATTAGTGAACGTCAAAGCATTTCCTTGTCTTATTTAGAACAGTTGTTTGGCCGTTTACGTCGACACGAGTTAGTGGATAGCACGCGTGGCCCTGGTGGCGGTTATAGTCTGGCTCGTTTAGCGCGCCATATTACCGTAGCAGATATTATTTTTGCTGTGGATGAGCCTCTAGATGCGACGAACTGTGGGGGCAAGGGCGGCTGCGAGAAAGACGAGAACGGGGATCGCATCCAATGCATGACGCACGAACTTTGGGCCACGTTAAGTCGTAAAATGGTGGACTATCTGGATTCGGTGTCTTTGCAGGATCTAGTCGATCAGCAGCGTATGCGTCAACTCGAAGAGTCCGTGCGCCAGCAGCAAAGCACGCCGCACCCTACGCACCGTATTACCCCTGAACAGGCCGCCTGTTAGGCCTTTTGATTGGAGTTGGTTTTGTCTACCACTTATCCTGTTTATTTAGATTACGCAGCGACAACGCCTATAGATTCTAGAGTTCTAGAGCAAATGATGCCGTGGTTAACCACTCAGTATGGCAACCCGGCTTCTAGCAGTCATGCTTATGGGTGGGATGCCGAAGAAGCCGTAGAGCGTGCCCGCGCTCAAGTTGCGCAATTAGTTCACGCCCAACCCAGAGAAATCGTCTGGACCTCTGGGGCGACAGAGTCCAACAACTTGGCTATCAAAGGGGCGGCTTATGCGTATGCGGACAAAGGTAAACACCTGATCACGGTTAATACCGAGCACAAGGCGGTGTTGGATACTTTTGCCTACCTAGAAACCCAAGGTTTTGAGGTGAGCTATTTGCCGGTGGATGCCGAAGGGTTGATTTCTCTGGATCAGTTGGCGGCTGCGCTACGTCCCGATACCACCTTAGTGTCTGTGATGGCCGTTAATAATGAAATAGGGGTCATTCAAGACTTAGCGGGCATTGGCGCCTTTTGTGCCCAGCACAATTTAATTTTCCATGTGGATGCAGCCCAGGCAGCAGGTAAAATTCCCTTAGACGTCCAAGCCTTACAGGTGGATTTGATGTCATTTTCGGGGCATAAGCTTTATGCACCTAAAGGCATCGGGGCATTGTATGTGCGCCGTAAACCACGAGTACGCCTAGAGGCGCAAATTCATGGGGGCGGTCACGAACGCGGTTTTAGGTCGGGTACGTTAGCCACCCATCAAATTGTAGGCCTAGGGGCTGCCTTCGAGCTAGCGCATCAGGAAATGGTGGCTGAGCAAGCCCGTATTCAGCAGATGCGAGATCAATTTTGGCAACGGTTGCAGGTGGCTTTGCCAGAAATTTATTTAAATGGTTCGTTGACGCAGCGAGTCCCCAATAACTTAAACATTAGTTTTGCTGGCATCGAAGGCGAGGCCCTGATGATGACGCTGCAACAGATTGCGGTATCCAGTGGTTCTGCTTGCACTTCAGCCAGTTTGGCGCCGTCGTATGTTTTAACGGCTTTAGGGCGCAATGATCAGTTGGCTCACAGTTCTCTACGCATTAGTTTAGGCCGTCAGACCACCCAGCAAGACTTGGATATAGCGTTTGATGACATCGTGACCCAAGTGCGACGTTTACGTGCTTTATCCCCCGTATGGCAAGCTGAGTCCGACTTGGCACTGACCCAATAAAGGATAAATGATGTATTCTGATGCAGTACGTGTGCGCTTTATGCAGCCGCAATATGCTGGCTCTTTAACTGAAGACACGACTTTTCAAGTCACCGTAGGGGCCCAAGACCAAGGGGCTTTAATAAAATTATACGTAGCAGTCGATGCCGCCGAACACCGTATTACCCAAGCGCGTTTTAAAGCGTATGGTTGTGGGGCGTGTATTGCTACCGCAGATTATTTGTGTGAGAGCTTAACGGGTTTGACCCTAAGTCAGCTCGAGCATTTCGACACACAAAACATAGCAAACGCCCTAGAGCTACCCAGTGTTAAACTGCACTGTATTTGGTTAGCTTCCGAGGCGGTGGAACAATTATCACTTGTTTGGCGTCAGGCCGAGACAAGTTTGACACACTGAGAGGTAGATATGTCTATTACGCTTACAGCTCAAGCTGCCGAGCATATTAACAAACACTTAGAAAAACGAGGCGCCGGTTTAGGTTTACGTTTAGGTGTGCGTTTAACGGGTTGCTCTGGCATGGCTTACGACGTTAGCTACGTGGATGAAGTCGCTGACAATGACCATATTTTCGAAGATCAAGGCGTGCGCGTTTATGTGGACCCACGTAGCTTGCCTTTTGTGGATGGCACGCAGATTGATTTCGAGCGCAAAGGCCTGAGCGCCTTATTTAAATTTCGTAATCCTAACGAAAAAGCAGCTTGTGGGTGCGGTGAATCGTTTACGGTTTAAACGCCTTCAGGCTTAGATAAAAGCTGATCACCTGTTCGTCAGGGGTCAGCTTTTTTTGGTTTTGCTCGTCTAAAAAGGAGAGATTCATGCCCACACAATCAAATAAGCGGTACCTGGAAGACTTAAATGAGGGGGATCATTTTGTGAGCGCTAGTCATACGCTGGATGAGGAGCAGATCATTCACTATGCAAAACAGTTTGATCCGCAAATATTTCATACCGATCCTGTGTTAGCAAAGCAGACGTTTTTTGAGGGTTTGGCAGCTAGTGGCTGGCATACAGCAGCGGTGACGATGCGTTTGTTAGTAGACAGTCTGCCCATTGCTGGAGGTTTAGTGGGGGCGGGCTGTGAGATCCATTGGCCGCAGGCCACACGGGCTACCGATGTGCTACGGGTTGAATCTGAAATCATCAGTATTACGCCTTCTAAGACTAAAAAAGACCGAGGCGTTGTCTTGCTCGAGAGCTTAACTAAAAATCAAGCAGGTCAAATTGTGCAACGTATGATGGCTAAAGTTGTGGTGCAGCGCAAAAACATAGAATTATAATTTTCATTGCACTGGGTAGCCGCTCGCCTTGGTAAAGTACGAGCGGCTGTGAGCTAGTTATTCAGCACGACGTAGGTGCGGGAATAAGATCACATCACGAATGCTAGCGCTGTCTGTGAGCAGCATCACCAAGCGATCAATCCCAATACCACAGCCACCTGTAGGAGGCATGCCGTATTCGAGGGCGCGAATGTAGTCTGCATCAAAATACATGGCCTCCTCGTCGCCGGCGTCTTTGGCTTCGACTTGAGCTAAGAAGCGTGCGGCTTGGTCTTCGGGGTCGTTAAGCTCAGAGAAGCCGTTAGCGATTTCACGGCCCGTGATAAAGAGCTCGAACCGTTCCGTAATGGTCGCGTCATCGTCGGAAGCACGTGCTAAAGGCGAAACTTCTACGGGGTAGTCCACAATAAATGTGGGGTGCCAGAGTTTGGCTTCCGCTGTTTCTTCAAACAAGGCTAACTGCAAAGCGCCTATGCCAGCGTGCAAGAAAGCAGGCGCCGTAATATCGACTTTTTTACGAGTTAGCTCGGCACGTAAAAACTCAATATCATTTAGCTGTTCGGTGCTGTAATTAGGGAAGTACTTTTGAATGGCTTCTACAATGGTTAAGCGGTCAAAAGCTTGATCCAAACGCAGTTCTTCGCCTTGGTAGGTCAGATGAGCAGAGCCTGCTGCAGCGACAGCGGCAGCGCGAATAAGTGACTCAGTAAAGTCCATGAGCCAATGGTAGTCGGTGTAGGCCGCATAGAACTCCATCATGGTGAATTCAGGGTTATGACGTGGGCTCACACCTTCATTACGGAAATTGCGGTTAATTTCAAAAACACGTTCAAACCCACCTACCACTAAACGCTTTAAATAGAGCTCAGGGGCAATGCGTAGGTACATTTCCATGTCTAGCGCATTGTGATGAGTGATGAAGGGCTTGGCTGCCGCGCCGCCTGGGATGGGGTGCAGCATGGGTGTTTCGACTTCAAGAAAGTCTGCGTCCATCATGTATTGACGAATACCGTGGATGGCTTTGCTGCGAGCCAAAAAGGTGGTGCGCGTGTCGTCGCTCATGATGAGGTCTACATAGCGCTGGCGGTAACGCAGTTCTTGATCGGCTAAACCATGGAATTTATCTGGCAAAGGGCGTAACGATTTCACCAAGAGACGAATTTCGTGTGCTTTGATGGAGAGTTCGCCTTTGTTTGTTTTAAACACCTCGCCGTTGACCGCTAAGATATCGCCTATGTCCCAGGTTTTGAATTGTTCGTAAATGTCTTCGCCTAGTGTGCTTTTGTCTAGGTAGATCTGAATACGACCACTGCTGTCTTGTAGGGTGGCGAAGCTGGCTTTACCCATGACGCGTTTTAGCATCATGCGTCCTGCTACGCTGACCTGTTGAGGAGCGGCAGCTAGGCTTTCTTTATCTTGTTCGCCATAGCGTTGATGCAATTGTTGAGCATGGTGCTCAGGCTGGTAATCATTTGGGTAAGCATTGCCATGTTCGCGTAAGGCGGTGAGTTTAGAGCGGCGCTCAGCAATAAGATGATTTTCGTCAACGTGAGTTGACTCAGTAGTAGAAGTCATGTGTAAAACAATTAAAAATAATGGCGAATATCATCGACGGTTTTAGTACCAAAAGTGTCATTCGCAAGATAACGGGCAATGTGCTCAGCAGTGAACTCTGCTGAGGCGAGTTGTTGGTTTTGGTGCAGCTGAATGAAGCGCTCTCGATTTGGGAAAAAATCAGTTTCGGTCTGGCGGATATGGGTTTGCATATCCGTATCTATCACGCCGGGCGCTAAGGCCACCGTACGCACCTGAGGCTGTTCTAGGGCTAAGGTCTGGGTAAAGTGGTCTACCGCAGATTTGGTGGCCCCATAGACGCCCCAACCGGGCACAGCATTACGACCTGCTCCAGAAGAAATATTAAGAATGCGTCGGTCTGCCGTGGCGGGTGTGTGTGCGAGAAAGGTAGCACTTAAGCTTATTAAGCTGCCTACGTTCAATTGTAGCGCGAGAGCAATCAGATGGGGGTCATCCAGTTGATGGGATTGTGCCATAGGCGCGACGGTGCCCGCATTATTAATGAGCCAAAAAGAGCGCGCGTCAGGGTGGGCCTTGAGCAGTTGTTGTAACTCATGTGTCGCGTGGGCGCAGCCTTGGGGCAAAGCCAGATCCGCTTGAATAAACTGGTAGCTGGCGTTCTGAGCTTGGCAATAGGCGGCTAGCTCGGAGTTGTTGCTACGAGCTATACCTACAATTAAACGTTGCGGTTGCGCTAACTGTTTAGCCAAGGCAAGGCCTAGACCTCGGGAAACCCCACTAATAAGGATGACTTCATTGAGCAATTTAGACCCCTTGTTTGAGACTGGCTTCAATAAATGGATCCAGGTCACCGTCGAGTACACGTTGGGTATTAGAGATTTCTACGTTGGTACGTAAGTCTTTGATGCGACTTTGATCCAAGACGTAAGAGCGGATCTGATGCCCCCAGCCCACATCACTTTTGGCGTCTTCGAGTTTCTGTTGCTCGGCCATGCGTTGACGCATTTCGAGTTCAAAGAGACGCGACTTTAGCATTTGCATGGCTTCAGCACGGTTGCGATGCTGAGAGCGGTCGTTTTGACACTGCACGGCAATACCAGTGGGCTCGTGGGTAATACGCACAGCGGAGTCTGTTTTATTGACGTGCTGACCACCGGCGCCACTAGCGCGATAGGTATCAATGCGTAAATCGGCAGGATTGATTTCAATTTCAAAGGACTCGTCTACCTCGGGGTAAACAAAGACACTGCTAAACGAGGTATGACGGCCGTTATTTGAGTCAAAAGGGCTTTTGCGAACCAAGCGGTGTACGCCAGTTTCAGTGCGTAATAGACCGTAGGCGTACTCGCCTTCGACTTTGAGGGTGGCCGATTTAATGCCAGCTACCTCGCCATCGGACTGCTCAAGCACTTCGACTTTGAAGTCTTTGTGTTCGGCGTAGCGTACGTATTGACGCAAGAGGATGGAGGCCCAGTCTTGGGCTTCGGTGCCGCCGGCGCCAGCTTGGATATCCAGGAAGCAGTTAAGTTTATCAGCTGGATTGGAGAACATGCGACGGAACTCAAACTCTTCGATACGTTTGCCAATGGTTTGGCAGTCGTTTTCTATGGCTTGAAGAGTAGCGTCGTCATCATCTAGGGCTGCTAGTTCGAAGAGCTCTTTGGCATCTGCTAAGCTTTGTTCAATTTCATCTAAGCCGTGTACAACGGCTTCAAGGCTTTTTTTCTCGCGGCCTAGGGTTTGGGCGCGGTCGTGATCATCCCAAATGTTGGGGTTTTCGAACTCAGCGTTGACTACTTGTAAGCGATGTGCTTTTTCATCGTAGTCAAAGATACCTCCGAAGTTCGATGGTGCGCTCTAGGTAATCATCGAGTCGAGCCTCGATCTGATTGATGTGTTCTGATTCCATCTCTGGTTCCTGATTAATAATTTGATTTACTGTGTCTGCTTCCTATTTTAGCTAATTTTATGAATTTTGCCGAAATTGCTTTAGTGCTGAGTACGTACCTGTTTTTAGGAAGCGAGTGGCAGAGCAAGGCGCGGTTCTTTTTGGTTTTCAGCAAAGTCAAAGAAAGCAACAATTTGGTTAAGGCCTTGGACTTGATGCAGCTGTGATTCGGTATAAGTCACCGCGCTATCCATCACATGGAGCTTTTGTTCTGTAATGGAGGATAAGGTTGTCACCGCTTGATCCATCTCTTCGACCTGTTGTTTTTGTTCAGCAAAAGCATGGCTCACGTGCTCCATAATGTGTTGCACTTTGTCTATAGCGCTCTCAATGCTTTGCGTCATTGCGCTGGTTTTTTCGGCGGAAACGCTGCCTAGGCGAACTTGTTCTAAGTTAGCTGCGATCAGTTGTTCTATGTCTTGTGAGGCTTGGGCAGAACGCAAGGCCAGTTGACGTACCTCGGCCGCTACCACGGCAAAGCCCCGGCCTTCACTGCCTGCTCGGGCGGCCTCTACCGCTGCATTCAACGCCAGAATATTCGTTTGAAAAGAGATGTTTTGGATCAGCTCAGTGATGCTGCTGATCTGCTGTGTGCTTTTTTGAATCGCCTGCATGGTTTGTGCCATGTGTACAAAAGAGGCGCTGCCTTCTCGAGTTAAGGCTGCTGCATTTTGGCTAAGTTGATTGGCTTGCTGAATATTTTGGCTTTCATTGATAATGCTTAGTGTGAGGCTGGAGCAGCGGCTTTGGGTGCGCTGTAGATGTTGATTTTGTTCCTCGCTATAACGACGTAGGTCATTATTGCTGGTGGTCAGCTGTTCGGAAGCGCTGAAAATATCCTCGCTGCGCTCTTGGACTGCTTTCATGGTGCTTTGCAGACCTACACCTATGCCGTTTAAGGAATCTAAAAGATGACCTAACTCATCGCGTCTATTGTGCACAATACGCGCTTGTAAGTTGCCACGAGCCAGCTGTTCGGCTTGATGTACACCTTGGGCTAAAGGGGCGCGTATAGAGCCATATAAACGCCATAAACCAATGCCGCTACCTATGACCATCACTGCTAAGCTAACTAAAGCCATACCGTACGCGGTGACGCTATCGGCGTTGGTAGCGGTGATTTCTTCTTGTAAGCGTTGGGTTTGACTGTGATCGATTTGTTGCAGGAGTACGTCAAGCGCTGCTGCAGCCTGTTGGTGCGCTTGATTAAAGAGCAGGGCTTGCGCCATAAGGGTGTTGGGAAGAGCGATGCGAATTTGTCCGTCTGCTTCTTCAAACTCGCCCGCTGCCGTGCTGATGGCTTCTTTTTGTTCAGACGCGAGCTGTAAGGCCAAGGCATACGCACGGTCAAACCATTCTTTTTCGGTGGAACTTAACGGAGCAGCTGTTATTTGGGCGAGAACGCTAGAGGCTTGGTCTGCGGGTGCTTCGAAGCGTTGTTGGTTGGTTTCGAATTGTTGTTTGAACTCGGGTTGCTCACTGGACACAAAAGCCATGGCATTATGAGCCATGGCTTCAGTGAGGGCATTGAATTCGTTAATTAGGCGTGAAACCTGATAGCGTGAGGTTTCCGCTTGTTGCAATTGCGCAATGGTTTGCGTTAAGTGATTGAGCGTGCTGTACGTCAATAAAGCAAAAACGGCGAGCAAAGCAAAGTAAATAATAAATCTACTTTTGATAGTAAAGTGCGTTTTTGACATGAAATATAACCATAATAAAAGCCAGTGACGTCGGATATGGTTACATTTTTATATGACAAGAAAATGTCATCCGCCCTTTATGGGCATTTAACTAGACAAGTGCAGTTTAGCGACGACGACGAGCGTGGCTGGCGCCTGTGGGCTGATTGGGGTTGCGCTTGGGTAAGTGACGGAATGTGATGCGACCTTTGGTTAGATCGTAGGGGGACATTTCGAGGGTGACTTGGTCGCCAGCTAGGATACGGATGTGGTGACGACGCATTCTGCCGCCAGTATAAGCAATTACAGGGTGACCGTTTTCGAGCGTGACACGATAACGGGAATCCGGTAAGACTTCAGTAACAGAGCCTTGCATTTCTAAGAGTTCTTCTTTTGACATAAATTAGGTCCTTTTCAGTTAAAAAGCTTGCTGCTCTAACGAGATGTTAGTTCGTTAAAGGAATGAATAGTGCTGTCGCGGTTAGTTCGCGATAAGTAGAGGGGAGCTTAGGGCTCCGGTGCATAGGGCACTGAGAAGAAAGACGTAGGCACATAGCGCCTAGGTGAAAAATAACTTTAAGCTAATGACATTTTATGCTAAAAGTCTTTTTTTGTCAAGGGTTTACGTTAATGCTTTTGTCTTGGCTCTAGGTTTTTTGTAGAACTTTTCATATAATTTTAGGTTTCGTTTGCAGCCAGATCGCTTTTAAAGGGATAAAAGCATGAATCAAAAACTCACGCCCATGGCGGTGTTGTTATTAGTGATAGCAACTTTTTTGTGGGCGGGTAATGCAGTGGTAGGGCAGGTCATTAGTGACATGATTCCTCCCATTACCCTGAATTTTATCCGGTGGTTTTTGGCTTTTTTGATTCTGCTGTTATTTGGTGGGCGAGTTCTACGTTTGAATGGGCCTGTGTGGCGCAATTGGCGTCAGTACGCAACCTTAGGTTTGCTGGGCATAGGTATGTATAACGCCTTGCTTTATATGGCTTTACATACTTCTTCGCCTATAAACGTGACCTTGGTTAATGCCAGTATGCCTATTTGGATGCTGTTGGTTGGGCGGTTATTTTTTAGCTCGTCCATTTCTTTGCGTCAGCTGGGTGGGGCTATGTTGTCTTTGGCGGGGGTAGCCGTTATTTTGGTGCGTGGCGATGTGGGCCAACTCATGCAGTTTAGGTTTGTGATTGGTGATGTTTATATGCTGATTGCCACCATTGCTTGGGCCTTTTATAGCTGGTTGCTTAGCCAAGACCGCCATGAGCCGGAAATGAAACAAAACTGGTCGAATCTGCTCTTAGCTCAGGTCACTTTTGGCATTATGTGGTCTGGTGTGTTTACCCTAGGTGAATGGACCGTGACGGATTGGCACATAGAATGGAGCTGGGGCCTGATTTTGGCCTTGTTGTATGTCTCTATTGGCCCCGCTATTATTGCTTTTCGGTGCTGGGGTTTAGGCGTGCAACGGGTTGGCCCAGCTACGGCCGGGTTTTTTGCCAATCTAATGCCTTTGTTTGCTGCCCTGTTGTCTTTGGCTTTTTTAGGGCAGGCCCCAGAACCTTATCATGGGGTGGCTTTTGTCTTGATTGTGGGAGGCATTGTGTATGCCTCCCGAGCAACTAAGACAGCTTAGCCTTTGTTAACGATTTTTAATGTTGAGCAAACTCGACCATCAGTTGCACTTGGCTTTGACCGTTCCAATGGTTGATGTCTAGCCTATAGGCCATCTCAATGTGATCCGCTACAGGTTCATTTTGATTAAACCAAATGGCATCAAAAATGAGACCATCGCGCTCTACGCGTAATTTCAGGTGTTTGTCTTTGAGAACGCGTTGGTGGATGACCTTAAACTGGTCCACAAAGGTGGGGGCGGGAAAACCAGCGCCCCAGACCTGTTGCGCTAATAGCTCGGCAGTGCCCAAGTCCATAAATGTGGAGTCCAAAGAACCATCGTGTTCGATCACAGGGTCAAAGTGACTTTTGCCGGTAAAAGCAATGACAGCGTCATCAAAAGCCTGTTGGAATTGGGGCAAAGCCTGAGCAGGAATACTTAGACCAGCTGCCATGGCATGGCCGCCAAATTTCAAAATAAGACTCGGATGCTGTTTAGAGACTAAATCCAATACATCACGTAAATGCACATCTGGAATGGAACGCCCGGAGCCTTTTAGTTCGCCATTATCCCCAGGAGCAAAGGCAATAGTAGGGCGCCAGTAGCGCTCTTTAAGACGAGAAGCCACCAAGCCCACAACGCCCTGATGCCAGCCTGCCTGATAAACACAGACGCTAGCGCGAGGCTCTAGCTGCATCATTTGATCCACAGACTGCAAGGCGCTTTGGTGCATTTGGGTTTCGATTTGACGACGAGCTTGATTAATGCGGTCCAGTTCTTGGGCCAGCTCCATCGCCTCTAGTGGGTCATCCGTACATAAACAGCGAATGCCGATGCTCATGTCATCTAGACGGCCTGCCGCATTAATGCGCGGGCCAATAGCAAAACCTAAGTCAAAGCCGTTGGCTTGCTCGGGTTGGCGGCCTGCTACGTTAAATAGGGCTTGAATGCCTGCGTGGGCACGGCCTTGGCGAATTTGTTTAAGCCCCTGTGTCACTAGCAAGCGGTTATTCGCATCTAGCTTAACCACGTCGGCGACGGTTCCCAGAGCTAAAATGTCCGCTAATTGGTCCAGACGCGGCTGGTCTTCGAGGTCAAAGGCACCCCGTTCGCGTAGTTCTGCACGCAAGGCCAACATTAAATAAAAGATGACCCCTACACCTGCGAGGTTTTTAGAGGGGAAAGTGCAGTTAGGGTGGCTGGGGTTAATAATGGCCGCGGCGGCGGGTAAGGCGTCGCCAGGCAGGTGGTGGTCAGTAATCAGCACGCGTATGCCCAGTTCATTAGCGAGCTGAACGCCGTCAACACTGGCAATGCCGTTATCTACGGTCACGATTAAATCAGGTTTGCCATTGGGGTGTTGCACCAGTAGCTCGATCACCTCGGGGGATAAGCCATAACCCGTTTCAAAGCGATTGGGTACAAAAAAATCAACATCTGCCCCCATTTCTGTGAGTGCGCGCATACCAATGGCACAGGCGGTGGCGCCATCGCAGTCGTAGTCAGCCACTATCACTATACGCCATTGCTCTTCAATGGCATCGGCTAGGAGTTGGGTGCCTTGCTGTATATCATGCAAGTCATGAGGCGACAATAAGGCATTCCACCGTGAGCTGGTTTGCTGAATATCCGTTACATGGCGAGCTGCAAATAATTGGGCTAAAAGGGGGTGCAAGCCAGCCGCATTGAGTTGGTTGGCGATAGCAGGTTGAGGCGGGCGAGGACTTAAGACTGGGCGAGCCAATGGGTTCTCCAAGTTGAAGTAGGTGGAATAAAACGATGCCAAAACCGCACCGGGTGTGGACTAGCACTGAGTAATTGTTCGGTATTACTTAAAATAATTTGTGGCTGCTCGACGAGCAATGGGGGCAGCGCTTGATCAATCGTTTGTAGTTGTTGTAGCCAAGTGCCCCAGTCTTGACGTAAATACGCTTGAGTTAACTCATGGAAATGTAACAGAGAGCGAGGTTGGGGCTGCCAGCTAGCCGGGCTTAGACCGCCTATGGGCCATAAGCTATTAATAGGGGGCAGCTGTAGGCTTTGACGTTGTTGATTGACAGGGTGATTAAAATACAGCATTTGCAGCTCGTTCACAAAACGACGCCAAGCTTTGGTGCGTGGGTCTTGATCCCACCAATCGTTGACTGCACTACGGCTTACTAATTGTGGGCTGGCAAAAATAGGGGGTAGTTCAATCTGACTACTTAACTGCCAATGCGTAGTGGACCAAGCCTGCAAAGTAAATGGGGTGTCGTCGCAAAGCGCTTGGGCGGACTCGAGCAAGGCTTGGCTTTGAGCGTCATTAATGTCAAGTTGATCGGCTGGAATCAACGCAGCGCCATCCCGCGAGGGTGCCATATGGATTAGCTCTACGAGCCAAAAAGGGCTGTGGCTAGTGGGGTCTGGTTTTTTTTCTGCTTGCGTTGCTAACAAAAGAGCTAAAGCTGCGTTATGCTTTGCAGTCGAAGCATTAAATTGTGCCTGTTCAATTTGCCAAAATTCCAATGCAGTACAGCGGTTTTGCTCTAGGTTGGGACGTAACCGTTGGCTCTGACACTGATCTAAATACTGCAGTAGATTCGGTGCGTAGGTGGGAAATTGTTTTAAAAGATCCGCTGCAATCGCAGGGGGCGCAAGCGCTTCGCTTAGTACAATACAAGAATTAGCAGCAGTCATTAACGGTAGAGTCTATGTTTTATGAGTTTTGGATAGGCGCGCGTTACGCGGGCTTAGCAAGAGGTGGTCGAGGCACCAAGCGTAAAGATCGCTTCGTATCATTTATAGCAATCAGTTCAATGACTGGTATTGCTTTAGGGGTAGCAGCATTGATTATTGTGCTGTCTGTTATGAATGGGTTTCAAACCCAAGTACGAGACCGCATGCTGTCTGTGCTGCCGCACATTGAATTATATGTGCACGGCAATTCCCATCAAGAGGTATTGTCGCATTGGCAAGCCCTTGCAGACAATGCCAAAGAAAATAATGAGGTGGTGGGGGCGGCTCCTTTTGTGGCGGCTCAAGCCATGCTAGTGCGGGGTGAAAAACTGAATGGCGTACAAATTCGCGGCATTGATCCTGCGCTCGAGCATGAGGTGTCGGAGCTAGAGCAGCAAATGGTAGTGAATCAGCTAGATAGTTTGGTTGAAGGCGAGTTTGGTTTGGTTTTGGGTTTGCAATTGGCTCAGTCTCTAGGGGTGGGCGAGGGCGACACCTTAATGTTGATGGCGCCGCAGGGCAGCATTTCCCCGGCAGGTTTTGCGCCACGTATGCGCCAATTTAAAGTAGTGGGCTTGTATTCGTCAGGTCATTATGAGTACGACTCCACCTTGGCATTTGTACATTATGAAGACGCGGCCCGGGTTTTCAGAGACAGTGGCAACAGCGGGGTGCGTTTACGCATTGCCGATATGCAAAAAGCCCCGCAGGTAGGTCAACAGTTGCGCATGAGCTTGCCTTTGAGCGTGTATGTCAGTGATTGGACCCAAAATAACCGTACGTGGTTTGCTGCCGTTCAAACTGAAAAACGCATGATGTTTTTGATTTTGACTCTTATTGTGGCGGTAGCGGCTTTTAATTTATTGTCATCGTTAGTGATGGCAGTAAAAGATAAACGCAGTGATATTGCGATTCTACGTACTATTGGTGCCACGCCCGGCAGCATTGGTTTAATATTTTTGGTTCAAGGCGCATTAATCGGCGTGTTGGGCACGCTAATTGGTGTCAGCTTGGGGGCCTTGGTTGCTTACAACATTGATGTGATCGTGCCGTTCCTAGAAAATCTAACCGGCCAAGAGTTTTTGCCACAACAAATTTACTTTATTAGTCAAATGCCTTCTAACCCTTCGGTGACGGATATGACAATTATAGGGGTGACCTCGCTGGTGCTTTCTTTGTTAGCCACGCTGTACCCCAGCTGGCGTGCTTCTAAACTTCAACCTGCGCAGGTGCTACGTCATGACTAAACCCTCTTTAGTAATCCAAGCCGAGCACATTCAGCGTAGCTATGTGGATGGTGGCGTCACAGTAGAGGTCTTACGTGATGTGAATTTACACGTGCCTGCGGGGGAAATGGTGGCCATCGTGGGGGCGTCTGGCTCGGGTAAAAGCACGTTGTTGCATGTGTTAGGTTTATTGGATCAGCCCAGTGCTGGCCGTTTAAGCGTGGCGGGCCAAGAAGCCGCTAGTCTTAATGAAAAAAAACGCAGTGTGATTCGTAACCGTCACTTGGGCTTTGTGTATCAGTTTCATCACTTATTGCCCGAGTTCTCTGCTTTAGACAATGTGGCCATGCCTTTGATTGTGCGGGGCGTGTCGCGCCCTGAGGCCCGCGCACAGGCGGCTGCCTTGATTAAACAGGTGGGTTTGGCACAACGGGTCGAGCATTATCCGGGGCAGCTTTCTGGGGGCGAACGTCAACGTATTGCCTTAGCGCGCGCCCTAGTGACACAACCTGATTGTGTTTTAGCTGATGAGCCCACGGGCAACTTAGACCGAGAGACCGCTCAGACTATGTTTGAGCTGTTGCAAACCATGAATCAAGAGCTGGGCATTGCTTTTGTGATTGTGACTCACGATCCCGCCTTAGCCGCTTTGGCCCATCGTCAGCTTAATATGGAGCAAGGAGTCTTACACGGATGTTAATAGATACGCACTGCCATTTAGATGCTGAAGAGTTTAGCGAATCTGCCGCCGAGCTGGTGCAGGCGGCTAGGCAAAATGGGGTGCGTTATATTGTGATTCCAGCCGTAGCTAAAGCTAACTTCACTACTGTGCAGCATTTAGCTCAGCAGCATACGGAGCTGGTGTATGCGTTGGGCATTCATCCCTTGTTTGTACCTCAAGCCGAACTCAGTGATTTGGATGCGCTAGAACAAGCCTTGGAGCAGGCTGTCGCCGATCCGCGTTTAGTCGCTGTGGGTGAAATAGGCTTGGATTTTTTTGTGCCCGAGCTGAAAACACCGGCCATGCAAGAAAAACAACGCTATTTTTATGAAGCACAGTTGAAATTAGCGCGCCAGTTTGATTTGCCAGTCTTGCTGCATGTGCGGCGCTCTCAGGATCAAATCTTAAAATACTTGCGCCGCCATCCGGGCTCCACCGGTATTGCCCATGCCTTTAATGGCAGTCACCAACAAGCGCAACAGTTTATGGATCTGGGTTT
Organism: uncultured Paenalcaligenes sp.; assembly: GCA_947632305.1. Classification (GTDB taxonomy): domain Bacteria; phylum Pseudomonadota; class Gammaproteobacteria; order Burkholderiales; family Burkholderiaceae_B; genus Paenalcaligenes. Next base: position 25,167 of record CANROS010000009.1, read on the forward strand.
TGCGCTGGGCTTTGGGGGGGCAATGACGTTCACTCGTGCTAAACAAATTCGCCGTTTAGCCGCTGAAATAGCGTTGGCGCACGTAGTGTTGGAAACGGATGCGCCGGATATTGGGCCAGCGTGGTTAGATAGAAAAGCGGATCCCGCCCAATACAATAGACCGGCCGAGCTGGCTGCTATTGCTGAGGTCTTGGCACAGCTACGACAACAGCCCATTGATCAAATTCATGCGCAGACTAGCGCCACGGCATTTAGCGTCTTGCCACGCCTAGCGCAATGGCATCAACAAAACAGCTAATGTCTTTAGGCTATTCGGGTTTTACCTCTAGGTCAGACTCAGCACAAAGCCCCCTTTTATAGGGGGCTTTTTTATACCCTCAAGTAAAGGGGGGTGGCTATGGTTAAAGTGCTGGCGGGGCTGGTGGTAGGGGCTACATTGTGGGTGCATCAATGGGCTCAGTTGTGGACAAGCTCTACGCAGTGGCTGATGGCAGGGGGTATTTTTTTGCTCGCAGCATTAGCTATTTGGTCTAGAAAAAAATATCGATTGCGTTGGGCTTTAGTGTTGATAGGTGCGTTTGGGTTAGCGCTCTTGAATACGAACTACCAAGCGCAGCAACGTTTGGCTCAACAGCTGCCGCCCTCCGAGGAGAACAAAGCCTTTAAGTTAGTTGTGCAAATAGACGGTTTAGCTCGTCTGAATCCCACCAGTCGTTATGTGACGGCCACGGTGTTGCGGTCGCATCCAGCGGGCGTGCCCGAGCAGATCGCTTTGGTTTGGTCCAAAGGAGAATGGGGTGGACCGTATTCACGTCCTGCAACGGTGGGCTTTCCTGAGCTGATTCCTGGACAACAGTGGGCGGTCACCGCTTATATCAAAACGCCGCACGGGGCACGTAACCCAGGCGGTTTTGATTATGAAGGCTATGTGTTTGCTCAAGGGGTTCGGGCCATCGCTCAAGTCCGAGGTACGCCGGAGTTACTGAGTCAAACACCTCAGCGGTGGAGCCTAGGTCTAGTGGCGCAGCGTTGGCGTCATCATTTACGCGCGGCCATGTTGCCTTATGTAGAGCCATTGCGTTGGGGCGGGGTGGTATTGGCGTTGTCCATAGGGGATCAGGCCAGTATTGATGCGGCCGACTGGCGCACGTTTAATCGGACTGGCCTCACGCATTTGGTTTCCATTAGCGGCAGTCATGTCACTTTGTTGGCTAGTGTGAGTGCGGTGGTTTTTGCTTGGTTGTGGCGACGACTGCGTTGGGGCGCGCAGCCTTTGGCGCATTATTTACCGGCGCAGTTGGCGGCGGCGTGGTTGGCTTTAGTCATGGCGGGATTGTATAGCTTGATTGCTGGCTGGGAGGTACCAGCACGGCGCACGTTTTTTATGTTCAGTGTGGCGGTATTGAGCTTAACGCTGCGCTTGCCCTTGTCTGTGACGGAAATGGTGGCGGTGGCCGCTATAGGGGTGGTGGTGTTTGACCCGTGGTCGGTATTAGCCAGTGGTTTTTGGTTGTCTTTTGGTGCTGTGATGTTGTTGGTGCATTGTGCGGGGTGGAGTGGGGTTCGCTTAGCGCATCAACGTCTACCTTGGTGGCGTAGGTCGTGGCAACAGTTTTGGGTGGCCTCAAAATGGCAGTTAGTTATTAGTTTGGCTTTGTTGCCGCCATTGGCTTTTTTGTTTTTTGAGATGTCTTTGGTGTCGCCTGCTTCCAATGCGTATGGCATTCCGTTGATTGGCTTGGTGATCACGCCTTTGGCTTTGTTATTTGCCGTGCTTAGCGTGCTGCAGCTTGAAAGCTTGTCGCAGTGGGTTTTGGCATTGTGTCATGCGTGTTTGGAGTTGACCATGTGGCCCACTGAGTGGTTAGCACAGCTGGATTTGGCGAGTTTGCCAGCTAGCAGAGCGCCCAGTTGGGTGTTAGTACTGGCTTTGGTCGGGGTGCTGTGGGCCTTGAGTCCCAAAGCCTTACGTTGGGCCGCCTTGGGCTGGGGCCTTATTTTACCTGCTTTATTTTGGCGGCCTACGCCCATAGCAGCGGGTGAATGGCGGTTGCATGTATTGGATGTGGGCCAAGGCAGTGCCATTGTGATTGAAACGGCTCACCATACTTTTTTATTTGATGCGGGGGTACGACGCAGTTGGGATAGCGATGAGGGCGCACGTACCATCGTGCCTTATTTGCATAGCTTGGGTAAATTGCGTTTGGATGGCTTGATTTTATCGCATGCTGATTTGGATCATGTGGGCGGTACCTTGAGTGTATTGGAACGTTTAAAAGTTGAGCAGGTTTATAGTTCGTTTGATTTGGCGTCTTATATAAAACGAGAGCTGCGTTTGCTTAAACAACACACCGTGCCTTATTCCTATGCGCCAGTCAGCACGCCTTGCCAGCGCGGCACTAGCTGGGAGGTAGATGGGGTGCGTTTTCAGTTTTACTGGCCTAACCCTACGCATTATGAACAAAATGCGAATACGGATAAAAATGGGAACAGTTGTGTGTTGGGCATCCAAGGGACACACCACAAAGCCATTTTTACGGGTGATATAGGCCATGCTCAGGAAAAGCAGCTGATAGAGGCTGGGCTGGGTTCGTATGAAGTCGTCATTGCCGGGCACCATGGTTCTAAAACTTCTTCAGGCGCTTTATGGGTACAGCACCATCAAGCCCAAGTCGCGGTTGCCCAAGTCGGGTGGTGGAATCGGTTTGGTCACCCTCATGAAGAAGTTGAACAGCGTTGGCGGCTAGCGGGCACCGCTTTTTATAGAACCGATTTTGATGGGGCCGTGGTCATACATGCTCAAACAGAGCAATTGCAGGTGCGCACCGAACGTCGTGCTGCCGCACGGTATTGGCAAAATGCGTTTTCTCGTCTAGAAGACAAGGGTAATTACTAGCTAAGCCTTAGTTGCATATTTCTGTTGGCACGCTAAAGTGAAATAAAGCTCACAAGGCTAAGCAAAATAATCACAGATGTTGAAACATCCACAAGATCTTTCAAAGAGGAGAACACATGAGACAAACACCGCTACATTTACGTGTGCCCGAGCCGCCAGCACGCCCCGGCACACTCAGTGATTTTTCCTATTTACGACTCCAACCTGCTGGGGCGGCTCCTAGGCCAGATCCTTTTGCTGAGCCCAGCGTTATGGCGGAGCTTGCTCAGGGCTTAATTCGAGTTTTAGATGATCAGGGGCAGGCCGTAGGGCCTTGGGCGCCCCAGATTGACTCAGACCAACTCTTGCATGGTTTAAAAACAATGATGCTAATCCGGGCTTTTGATGCCCGTATGTTTCATGCGCAGCGACAGAAAAAACTCACTTTTTATATACAGTCCTACGGCGAAGAAGCCATCAGTACAGCACAAACGATGGTGCTACAAGCCGGTGATATGCAGTTCCCCTCTTACCGTCAATTGGGTATTTTGTTAGCACAAGGGATGCCCATTTCCGACCTGATGTGTCAGCTTTATTCCAATCGTTGCGACCCCTTAAAAGGACGCCAGCTGCCCGCTTTGTATTCCTTTAAAGACTACGGCTTTTATTCCATTTCTGGCAATCTGGCCACCCGCTTTCTGATAGGTGTGGGTTGGGCCATGGCCTCTGCCATTAAAGGTGACACCAAAATAGCCAGCTCTTGGATTGGTGATGGGGCGACGGCCGAGGGTGATTTCCAAACCGCTTTGACTTTTGCTCAGGTGTATAACGCACCTGTTATCTTGAATGTGGTCAATAATCAGTGGGCTATTTCCACTTTTCAGGCCATGGCAGGGGGGGCGGACACCACTTTTGCGGCCCGAGGGGCAGGCTCTGGATTGGCAGCTTTGCGCGTAGACGGCAACGATTTTTTAGCGTGTATAGCGGCATCACAATGGGCCGCAGAGCGAGCCCGTCATAACGGTGGGCCTACCTTGATTGAGTGGGTGTCTTACCGTGCCGGGCCGCACTCCAGTTCTGATGATCCCAGTAAATATAGACCTGCCGATGAGTGGTCCCATTTTCCGTTGGGTTGCCCCATTGCACGATTAAAACAGCATCTGATGGTCTTAGGTCATTGGTCCGAACAGGACCACAAAGCCTACGAGGCCGAGCTAGATCAACAGGTGCTAGAAGCCCAAAAAAAGGCCGAGTCCATTGGTGGCACGATGCAAGAAGCCCATCATAGTCATGCTAGTCAGATGTTTGATGATGTGTACTTTGAAAAACCTTGGCATTTGCTTGAACAAGAACAGCACTTCAAGGAGGGGCTATGACCACACAATCACTTAGCTTGCTCCAAGCCGTGCGCGATGCCTTAGATGTGATGTTAGAACGTGATGCCAATACGGTGTTGTATGGCCAAGACATAGGGTATTTTGGCGGGGTGTTTAGAGCGACCGAAGGCTTGCAAGCCAAATACGGATCACAGCGCGTTTTTGATGCGCCCATTTCTGAAAGTGGCATTGTGGGCACAGCCATTGGAATGGCCGTTTATGGGCTGAAGCCGGTGGTGGAAATTCAGTTTGGGGATTATTTTTATCCAGCTATGGATCAAATTGTGTCTGAGCTGTCACGGATTCGTTATCGCTCGGTGAATGATTTTGTGGCGCCAGTTACCATCCGCATGCCAGTCGGTGGCGGCATCTATGGTGGACAAACGCATAGTCAAAGTCCTGAGGCCATTTTTACGCATATTGCGGGCTTGCGTACGGTGATGCCCTCTAATCCCATTGATACCAAAGGGCTATTAATTGCTGCCATTGAAAGCCCAGATCCCGTCATTTTTCTCGAACCTAAACGTTTGTACAACGGCCCTTTTGATGGCTATCACGATAGGGCCTTACAGTCGTGGCGTGATCATCCCATGGCGCAGGTGCCAACGGGTTATTACACCACGCCTTTAGACAAGGCGGCGGTCGTCCGCCCCGGTGCCGAAGTCACTGTTTTGGCTTATGGCACCATGGTGCATGTGGCGTTAGCCGCAGCCACTGACTCGGGGATTGACGCCGAGGTCATTGATTTACGTACGATTTGGCCGGTGGATATTGAAACCATCACTCACTCTGTCAATAAAACAGGGCGTTGTGTGATTTTGCACGAAGCCACTCGGACTTCAGGTTTTGGGGCCGAACTCAGTGCTTTGGTCCAAGAACGCTGTTTCTTTGCTCTTGAAGCCCCCATTGAACGGGTGACAGGATGGGATACCCCTTATCCGCATGCTCACGAATGGGATTATTTTCCCGGTCCTCAACGGGTCATTGCCGCTTACCAACGTGTTCTGAAGGAGATCTAAGCCATGTCTAATTACACAATAAAAATTCCTGATATTGGCGAAGGCATCACTGAGGTCGAGATCGTGGAGTGGTTTGTTCAGGTGGGCGATACTGTTGCCGAAGACCAAAATGTTGCCAGTGTGATGACAGACAAGGTTTCGGTAGAGATTAGCTCCCCTGTACAAGGCCGAGTGGTGCGTTTAGGTGGTGAGGCTGGGTTGATTTTGGCAGTAGGGGCCGATTTAGTTGAAATGGAAGTGGCTGAGGTGGAGTCAACCTCCGCTTCAGCAGAAACCCTTGCTTCGGAGCCAGATCAGACACAGACAAAGAGTCCTCCTGTTGAAACGGATTCACCGCCAAGGGTTCAAAGCCCACCTTTGGTAACGACCCCCGGACCTATGCCGCAGGCAGAGAGCACACCGCATCAGCGTTTATTGCAAAAAGTGCAAGCCTCACCTGCTGTGCGTAAGCGAGCCGCTAGTTTATCCTTGGATCTGAACCAACTAGCACAACGTTTACAAAAAAATCACCTTAATCATGCCGATTTGGATCAGTTTTTGTCAGGTAACGGAGCACCCGAGCAATTCGCGCCAGTAGGGACCATAACCACGATTCCGCTGCGAGGCGTGCGTAGACAAATTGCCAAGAAAATGCTGGAGTCTACTCAAAACATCCCCCACTTTAGCTATGTGGAAGCCGTGGATGTGACAGAACTTGAAGCCTGGCGCCTGCAGTTGAATCAGCAATGGGCGGAGCAGCGTGGTCATTTAACCTTGCTGCCTTTTTTGATACGAGCCATGTGCTTAGCCATTAAAGAGCACCCTGAAGTCAATGCACGCTATGACTCCGCTCAAAACGTGGTCGAGCAATACACCGATGTACACATGGCGATTGCTATACAAACGGATGAGGGGCTCAAGGTGCCGGTGTTGCAATCAGCCCAGCAGTTAGGGTTGTGGCAAATGGCCAGAAAAATCGTTGAGTTGGCTAAAGCGGCTCGGGCCGGTCAGGGCGATTTACAAGCCAAATCCACCATTGGTTTAAGCAGTTTAGGCGCACTAGGTGGCGTCATGGCCACGCCCATTATTAACTCCCCCGAGGTAGCAATTGTGGGGGTTAACAAACAAGTCCGCACACCGGTGGTCATTAATGATCAAATTAAAATTCGAACTATGATGAATTTATCTTCTTCTTTTGATCACCGTATTGTGGATGGCATGCATGCGGCACAGTTTATTCAAACGGTGCGTACTTTGCTGGAGGCCCCGCAGATTTACCTAGTCGATTAGTTAGATTGAATGCGGTATAACGGGGCTATGGCCCCGTTTTTCTTTTTCTGCACACCTAAGGATTAAACGATGAAAAGCTCCGAGTTTACGCAACGCTTTATTGATTGCCTCAGCCCAGCAGGTCAACATCGTATGGCGTACACTGAATGGGGAGACCCAGAAAACCCGCGCGTTTTACTCTGTTTGCATGGTTTATTGCGAACAGGGCGTGACTTTGATGAGGTGGCAAAACAGCTGAGTCCGTATTACCGTGTGATTTGTCCAGATATCGTGGGACGTGGTGCCTCTGATTGGTTGGCTGATCCTACGTATTATGCCGTGCCGCAATACGTGGCTGATATTTTGACGTTAATTACCCATGTGAAACCTCAGCGCTTGGATTGGGTGGGTACCTCCATGGGAGGGCTGATTGCTTTAAGTGTAGCAGCAGTCAAGCACAGTACTGAGTTAAAGCAGTTTTATGCTTTTGCTGAGCCGCAGCTGCCCTTTGGTAAGTTGGTATTAAATGATGTGGGGCCAGAACTAAACCCAGAGGGCTTGTCGCGTATTGCCCAATACATCACCAGTTCCAGCCGGTTTGCTTCTTGGCCTGAGGTCCTGCAAGCGGTACGCCAGCGTTGGGTGACTTTTGGCCCCCACACGGACGAGCAATGGGCCCATTTGGCTAAATATGTGTTTACGCAGCAGGGCACGAGTTGGGCGAATGCGTATGATCCTAATATTGCCTTGGCGTTTCAGCAACAATTGGCTTTAGATCAGGCTCAACAAGGTCAGCTCACGGCGCTGGCTCAGCAGACTTTATGGCAGGCTTTTGACTCTTTAACAGAGCCGTGTCTCATTGTACGGGGGGAGTTTTCTGATTTATTATCTCCGGATACGGCACATGAAATGCTAGTGCGTCAACCGCAAGCGGTGTTTTATCAGGTAGCAGGCGTGGGCCATGCGCCCACTTTTATGCAGGCTGACCAACTACGAGTGCTCTCGCAGTTTTTAATGAAGGAATAACATGAACGTAGACCTACATTGTCACTCCACGGTTTCAGATGGCGTCTTAGCTCCAGACCAAGTGGCTTATCGAGCTCATCAAAATGGGGTTGAACTTTGGGCTTTAACCGATCATGACGAAGTGGGTGGTTTGGCATTGGCTGAACAAACGGCGCTTAATTTAGGGATGGGTTTTGTGCCCGGCGTAGAGGTCTCCGTGACCTTTTTAGGCAAAACGGTGCATATTTTAGGTCTGGGTGTGGATTACACCTCGTCGCAGCTGGTTGATTCCTTGCGCTATGTCCGAGCTGGGCGTTGGCAACGAGCCGAGCGTATTAGTGATGCTCTCGCAGGGATGGGGATTCCTAATGCCTTAGAGGGCGCGGTGCCTTATGCGAGCAATCCCGAATTGGTGTCGCGAACGCATTTTGCACGTTTTTTAGTGGAGCAGGGCTATTGTTCGACCTTACAAGACGTATTCAATAAGTATTTAGGGGATGACGCCCCTGCTTATGTGCCCATGCAGTGGGCGGCGTTAGATGAGGCCATTCAATGGATCCAGCAGGCTGGGGGCGTAGCCGTGATCGCACACCCCGGGCGCTATGAGTTTGATACGCTGCAGTTTGATTTGTTGTTTGATCGTTTTAAAGAGCTGGGTGGGGTGGGCATAGAAGTGGTGACGGGCAGCCATGCGCCGCATCAATATAACGAGTATGCCCGAGTCGCCAAACGCTATGGTTTTGAGGCCTCTATGGGCTCGGACTTTCATGGTCCAGAGGAAGGGCGCCTTGATTTAGGGCAGCTGCCGGCTTTGCCCTCAGATTTGACGCCTATTTGGAAACGTTGGTTAAGCTAAAAGTGGCCAGTTATGAGCTGCTTATTTGAGAGTAATAATTATGAGTAAAGCCTTTGTCAAAGAAGACGCCGAGAACCAGGACGATGAGGATTTGGTGCCCGAGGCGGCGGCCTTACCTGCAGGTACCAAAAACTATCTGACGGTTTATGGCTACAAGGCCTTGCGCGTTGAGCTTAAACATTTATTGAATGTAGAGCGGCCAGAAGTCGTACAAATCGTTTCTTGGGCGGCCTCTAACGGCGACCGCTCGGAAAATGGTGATTATATTTATGGGAAAAAACGTTTACGCGAAATAGATCGACGTATTCGTTTTCTAACCAAGCGGCTGGAAATTGCCGAAGTGGTGGATCCAGCCCTGCAACCCACCAAAGACCGTGTTTTTTTTGGAGCGACCACTGTGTACGCTAACCAAGAAGGTGAAGAGTTCACGGTAACGATTGTAGGGGTGGATGAAGCCGAGCCATTAAATGGTAAAATTAGCTGGGTGTCTCCGGTAGCCCGAGCCTTATTAAAAGCCCAAGAGGGCGATGTAGTAACGCTGCGTACTCCTGGGGGCGTTCAAGAACTAGACATCCTTGAAATACATTATCCCACCGAGGTGACTGAACTTAGTCACGACGATTAGTCTTTTTGTTGCTTGGGTGTTTTTGCACTATATGTGTGAAAACACCAAAAAACGCATTTAACACTGCGCAAAAAAAACTATTTAACCGGATTGTGGTTAAAATAGTGTGCATTTATAACACTTTTGCATTGGCTCACATCGTGTCCTCAATTCTATACTTCTCAGGCTCCTCTGCCTTGCCCGCTTTTCAAAGCGAGCGTCTTCTTCAGCGTTTTCAATCCTTAGACTTACCTGTTCAACACATTGCGGCTTATTACGAGTACTACGTCTGGACAGCAGACGAAGGTCTTAGCGCCGAGCAGCAACAGCGTTTGGCTGCGTTGCTGGACGATGGGTTACCTACGTTTGATGCGCAGTCTCACACCAAAGACCAGTTGGTTTTGCGTGTGATCCCCCGTTTAGGCACAGTGTCTCCGTGGGCCAGCAAAGCCACCGATATTGCCCGTAATTGTGGTCTAAGTGGTGTGCGCCGGATTGAGCGTGGTGTGCGTTATGTGGTGGATCCAACCCGAGGCCTGTTAGGTGCCAAAACCCTCAAAGCCGAGCAGCTGCAGTTAATCGCAGCGCAAGTGCACGATCGCATGACCGAAAGCGTCGTCGATCAAAGCTTTGATGGTGCTGCTTTATTTCAAGAGCTGCCACCTAAAGCCATGAACTCGGTAGATGTATTGGGTTTAGGACTGGATGCGTTGGTACAGGCTAACCAAACCATGGGTTTGGCCTTATCCGAAGACGAAGTCGAGTATTTATTTGATGCGTTTACTAAGCTGGGGCGCAATCCTCACGATGTAGAGCTATTGATGTTTGCCCAAGCCAATAGTGAGCACTGCCGCCACAAAATATTTAATGCGCAGTGGGTGATTGATGGCGAAGCGCAAAACAAAACCTTATTTGGCATGATCCGCGAAACACATGCGGCTCAGCCTAGAAAAACCATTGTGGCCTATGCCGATAACGCAGCCATTATGGCAGGCGGGCAGGCTTCTGTGTTTCATGCTTCTTTGCCTGACTCCGAAGGCAAAGGCGCCTACCAGTCCTACGAGGGGTTAATCCACACGTTGATGAAAGTGGAAACCCATAATCACCCCACCGCCATTGCACCTTATCCCGGGGCAGGTACCGGTTCTGGCGGCGAGATCCGTGACGAGGGTGCGACTGGACGTGGTTCCAAGCCTAAAGCAGGCTTAACCGGTTATACCGTTTCTAATTTGCAGCTACCCCATTTGCCCGAAGCCTGGGAGCAAGACTCTGCTGGCTTCCCCGAGCGCATTGCGACGGCTCTAGACATCATGACCGTTGGTCCTTTGGGTGGTGCGGCGTTTAACAACGAGTTTGGTCGTGCGAACTTGCTTGGTTATATGCGTAGTTTTGAGCAAACCATTGGCGGTCAGCGTTGGGGTTATCACAAACCCATCATGATCGCGGGTGGTTTAGGCTCTATCGATGATCGTCAAACGCATAAAGATCCTTTACCTGTAGGTGCCTTGTTGATTCAACTGGGTGGTCCAGGTATGCGCATTGGCATGGGCGGTGGCGCGGCTTCCAGTATGACTTCTGGGGTGAATTTGGCCGAGTTGGACTTTGATTCTGTGCAGCGTGGCAACCCTGAAATGCAGCGTCGTGCTCAGGAAGTCATTGACCGCTGTTGGCAGCAGGGCGAACACAACCCCATCGTTGCCATTCATGACGTGGGTGCCGGTGGTTTGTCTAATGCTTTCCCCGAATTGGTGAATGACGCCGAACGTGGCGCTATTTTTGACCTCACACATGTACCCCTAGAGGAATCCGGTTTATCACCAGCAGAAATCTGGTGTAACGAATCCCAAGAGCGTTATGTGCTTGCTATCAATCCTGAAGACCTAGAGCGCTTTAAAGCCATCGCCGAACGTGAGCGTTGTATTTGGGCCGTGGTTGGGGTGGCTACCGAAGAGCGTCAATTACGTGTGACCGATGGCGAAGGTATCCCTGGTTACGCCGAGGCTCAAGCCGATGCCCAGACGCCTGCTCCGGTTGATATGCCTTTAGACGTTATTTTAGGCAAAGCACCACGTACTTTACGTGATGTAACTCGCCTAGAGCCCATCACTGGTGAATTAGACCTGCCAGAGATTCAGCTCGCTGAGGCCGTAGACCGCGTGATGCGCCATCCTACGGTATCCAATAAAAACTACCTTATCACCATTGGTGACCGCAGTGTAGGTGGTCTATGTAGCCGTGATCAGTTGGTTGGCCCTTGGCAGATTCCTGTTGCCGATTGTGCAGTGACTTTGGCCGATTACCAACAAACACGTGGCGAAGCCATGGCCATGGGCGAGCGCAGTCCTATTGCTATTTTTGATGCACCTGCTTCCGGTCGCATGGCGGTTACTGAAGCCATGACCAACTTGTTAGCCAGTGATGTGCGTAGTTTTGACGATGTCAAATTATCGGCTAACTGGATGGCTGCATGTGGTGTGGCTGGCCAAGACGCCGCGTTGTTCGATACCGTAACGGCCGTAAGCCAATGGTGTCAGGAATTAGGTCTGTCTATTCCTGTAGGTAAAGACTCTTTATCCATGCGCACCGCTTGGGAAGAAAACGGCCAAGAGCAAGACGTAGTGGCGCCTGTTTCTTTGGTAGTCACTGCATTTGCTCAAGTAGCAGATGTACGTAAAACATTAACGCCTCAGTTACGCACTGACGCCGATAGTGTTTTAATCTTCATTGATTTAGCCGAAGGTCAGCAGCGTATGGCCGGTTCGGTACTGTGTCATGCCTTTAATCAGGTGGGCAGCGCCGCTCCTGATTTTAATAATGCAGAGTTGCTTAAAGCCTTTGCTGGCAGCATTCGCTCTTTGGCAGATCAGGGCTTGATCTGGGCGTATCACGATAAGTCAGACGGGGGGTTATTTACCACTGTGGCTGAGATGGCCTTTGCGGGTCATACGGGTGTGTCGTTAAACATTGACATGTTGACCATTGATCCGCATTCGGCAGATTGGGGTGATTTCAAAATCCGTGCCGAGCAAGTCGCTGTACAACGTGCCGAGCTTAGCCTCAAGGCGTTGTTTAACGAAGAAGTGGGCGCTGTGATTCAGGTGCCCGCTGCACAACGTGATGCTGTTTTGCAGCAGCTACGTGAAGCCGGTTTGTCGGCACATTCGCATGTCATTGGTAAACCAAACCAAACCGACACCATCGATGTGTATCGTGATGCAAATTGTATTTACCAAGTAGCTCGTGCTGAACTAGGTAAAACTTGGTCTGCCGTTAACCATCAAATGATGTTGTTGCGCGATAACCCTACCAGTGCAGAGGCCGAGCACGCCATTTGGGATGATGTTAACAACCCCGGTTTAAATGTACAGGTGGCTTTTAATCCCCAAGAAAACCTAGTGGCTCCCTTTATTCAAAGCGGTGTGCGTCCTAAGATCGCCGTGTTACGCGAGCAGGGCAGCAATAGCCAACTTGAAATGGCTTGGGCTTTCAATCAAGCTGGCTTTGAGGTCATTGATTTACCCATGACTGATTTGCTCAGTGGCCGTCGCCGTTTAGACGACCTTAAAGGTATTGTAGCTGCGGGTGGCTTTAGCTATGGTGACGTCCTAGGCGCTGGCCAAGGGTGGGCGCGCACTATTCGTTTTAACGATAGTTTAAACGAGCAGTTTGCTGAGTTCTTCCAGCGTTCTGATACGTTTGCTTTGGGCGTATGCAATGGTTGTCAAATGATGGCAGCGTTGGCTCCCATGATTCCGGGTGCTGAACACTGGCCCTTGTTTACGACGAACCAATCTATGAAATACGAGGCGCGTTTGGCTTCGGTGGAAATTGTGGATTCTCCTTCTCTGTTCCTTCAGGGCATGGCTGGTACGCGTTTACCTATTGTTGTGTCACACGGTGAAGGTTTCACTAATTTCGAGCGTCAAGGCAATGCTGCCCAAGTACAGTCTGTGTTGCATTACACGGATAACCGTGGTCAACATACTGAACAATACCCCTACAATCCAAACGGCAGTGCCAATGGTATTGCGGGTGTGACGACTGCTGATGGACGCTTCACTATCATGATGCCGCACCCAGAGCGGGTGATTCGTAATGTCCAGCTCTCTTGGGCGCCGCAGCAATGGAGTAGCCAAGACTCAGGTGGTACAGACGCAACAGACGGTGGTTTAACGCCGTGGATGCGTTTGTTCTATAACGCCCGAGTGTGGCTAGGTTAAAAAAATCAGCGTATAATCAGGTTTTGGACGGGGTATAAAGACATGCGTCTTATCAAAAAAGCTCT
>CANROS010000010.1 GCA_947632305.1 uncultured Paenalcaligenes sp.
AGATGAATGGGCAGTAGATCTAAAGCGGCCAGACGCCAGCCTTGGAAGAGCCACATGACCAAGGCCGCCAACATAACCAAAGCGAAGGTAATACTTAGTTTACGTATCATGTTAAAGCCTGCTGTAGACGGGGCACCGCTTGTTCTCGTATAGGCCAGTTCAGGGCGGCAGCCATCAGACTGAGGGCTATGGATAAATACCACACTATATCGTAGCTGCCTGTTTTATCGAATAAATAGCCACCTAACCATCCCCCTAAAAATGAACCTATTTGGTGAAAGAGAAAAACAATACCGCTAAGCATGGATAGGTTGCGCACCCCAAAGAGGGTGGCAATGGTGCCATTGGTGAGGGGGACCGTAGATAACCACAATAAGCCCATCGTAATACCAAAAGCATAGGCCGTCCAGAGACTGAGAGGCATAAACACAAACAGCGCAATCACTACACTGCGAGCCAGATATAAAGCGCTCAGTAAGCGGGGTTTAGAATAGCGTTCACCTAACCAGCCGGCGATATAGGTACCAAAGACATTAAAGAGCCCCACCAAAGCTAATACGGTGGCCCCCGCCATAATGGGAAGTTGTTTATCAACGAGATAAGCGGGTAGATGAATGCCTATAAATACCACTTGAAAACCGCAGACAAAAAAACCGAAAGCTAATAGTCTAAAGCCCGAGTGACTGCAGGCTTCGACCAGCGCTTCACGCATCGTTTGTTGCGGTTCATTTTGGCTTTGAATGGTCCCTTTTACCATACTGGCTAAGGGCACAATAAGAGCCGCAATGAGGCCTAAAATGAGCAGGCCGGCCGCCCAACCTACCCATTCTAGTAGTTGTAGGGAGCCGGGCAGCATAGCGAATTGCCCAAAAGAGCCAGCCGCAGCGGCGATACCCATTGCCATACTGCGTTTTTCAGGGGGAGCGGCTTGACCGACTACGGCAAGTAAAACTGAAAAAGAGGTACCCGACAACCCTATACCAATTAATAAGCCTGCACTTAAAGAGAGGGATAAGGCCGTGGTGGAAAAACTCATTAGGCTGAGGCCCAAGGCATAAAGCGCACCACCCATAGCGATGGTTTTACGAGCACCATAACGATCAGCTAAAGCGCCTGCAAAAGGTTGAGCTACCCCCCAAGCTAAGTTTTGTAATGCCATGGCAAAAGCAAAAACTTCTCGGTTCCAGCCGAATTCATTGCTCATGGGGGTGAGAAACAAACCAAAGCCGTGGCGTATGCCTAATGATAAAAACAGGATGAGTGCTGCGCCTAGCATCAGCCAAAAATGAGGGCGTAGAGTAGAAGCCATGGGAGTCCTTTAGAGCCTAGGGGAACAGCTACGGTATTGGGCGCCAAAGCGTTCAGCACGGGCTTGGACTTGGGAGGCCACTTGTTTTAACCAAGGTTTTTGATCATAGCTGCGATTTTTATATCCAGTCCAGCCTTCGTGATAGTTTAGATATTGACCATAGGCATCCCATTTGGAGGTGCCATTGATTTGCTGAGATTTGCTCATGTACCAACCCATAAAGTCGACCGCATCGGAGAAGCTCTCTCGGCTAGAGAAACGGCTGCCGGCCTCACGTTTATAGTCTGCCCATGTTTCATTTTTGGCTTGAGCATAGCCGTAGGCGGAGCTGACACGTCCCCAAGGGATGAAGCCCATTAAATAGCGTCTAGGCGGTGTAGCATCATGTTTGAAACTAGACTCTTGGTACATCATGGCCATGACGATTTGTGGAGGTACCCCCCATTGCTGTTGTGCTTTTTTTGTGGCGCGATGCCAGCTGGGCTTTTCTATAAAGATGCCACAAATATTTTCTGGTGTGGAAGGCGGTGTGCTGGCGCAACCCGTGGTTAGGAGTAAAACCAAAAGCAGCAGGGCGATGGTTTTACATCGAGTAAGAGGCTGAGCCTTAAAAGTGAATAAGGGGGAGGCACGCAGAAGAGACATCGCTGATTGAGCCTATAAGCCTCGTTGTAGAGGAGTGAGTTTTAGTTTTTGTGATCTGGCTCATTATAGTAAGCACTCTGATTTCAGCCAATCAGAAAAAAGCCCCTTGAGATGACCTCAAGGGGCTTGGTGTGTTGTGGCCAGTCGGGCTTAGGCGGCGTAGTTATTTGGAAACACTTCGTTTAATTTTTGGCCGCTGTCGTTGACGATGGCATTGCCTGCGTTGAGGTGCTCAGCGAGTTCTGCACGAACTTGTTCACGGCTTTTGTTGTTCGCGTGTTGTGTAGGGTAGTTATGTGGAAACACTTCATTCAGTTTTTGACCGCTATCATTGACGATGGCATTGCCTGCATTGATGTGCTCAGCGAGTTCTGCCCGCACTTGGTCACGTGTTTTAGAGTTGACTGTTTGTGTAGGGTAGTTATGGGGGAAAACATCCTTTAGTAGCTGGCCGCTGTCATTAGTGACTACGTAGCCGGCCTGTACAGACTGAGCGAGTTCGGCGCGTACCTGGTCACGTGTTAGACCTTGGGTATCTGCAGCCATGGCTTGACCTGCAAAAATAGCACTAAAAGCAAAAACGATAGTAGAAAGTTGTGTACGTGTCATGGTGATGTCCTTGATAAGGAAATTAAATATGTTCAAAATTGGGCGGGGCTGAGAGCTATTTGCTTCTGCCCAAACTATGGATTAATCTTAGTAGATCCATTTAAATGAATAAATGGTTGTTTTATATATATACTATTCCTGTTTTAGAAATAATTGGCTGATGCTGTTATGGATAAATTGATTGCAATGCAGGTGTTTGAAAGAGTGGCTCTAGAAGGGGGCTTTGCTGCGGCTGCTCGGGCTTTGGATATTTCCCCTCCTGTAGTGACTCGTCTAGTCGCTGAGTTAGAGACTCATTTAGGGACTCGGCTATTCCAGCGCACTACTCGACGTGTGGTTTTAACCGAGGCAGGGGATGCGTATTTAAAACGTGTTAGACAAATTCTTCAAGACATAGAAGAAGCGGATGCTTTGGCCAGCGCTGCTACAAATACGCTTAGAGGGCGTTTACGGGTGTACACCCAACCTGCGATAGCGAGCTATATGATTGCGCCGTTATTATCTGATTTTCAGCAGCTTTATCCTGGCATTTGGCTGGATATAGATGTGAGTTCAACCACCACCTCGATGGTAGAAGATTACGATGTGACCTTGTTGGGAGTGGGGGCGGAGTTTGATGGCAATGTGATTGCTAGGAAAATTGTTGAGTCACAGGTGGTTTTGGTGGCTGCGCCGGAATATATTGCCCGTAAAGGTTGGCCGCAGCATCCCAGCGATTTACCGCAGCATGATTGTTTGTTTTTAGTACGACCTGATCGCCCTATGCATTCTTGGAGCCTGTGGCCAGAGAGCGCTGCCAAGGAAAGTGTGGAGATTAACTTTGAGCCTGTGTTGGTGGCTAATCATACCGATACGTTGATTCGAGCCACTTTAGATGGTGCTGGTATTACGTCTACTGCCGTAAATATCGTAGCCCCTTATTTAGCCCGCGGTGAACTAGTGCGTGTATTAAACCCGTGGGTGGCTGGAGATTTGGCTTTGTATGCGGCTTTGCCTAGTCGTAAGTTTATCCCCCAGCGCTCTAGAGTTTTTTTGGAGTACTTAATAAAGCATATACGTGAGCAAGACCAGAAGGCGTTAGAGGTTTGTGCCCGTTCCAATGCCGTTTAAGTTTTTTGTTGTAGCCATTGCTGGTAGGCTTGGCGCGTAGGTTCAGAAACAGATTCTAGGGTTTTTTGGTAGCTGACTTTGTGCTGAACCTGCAAGCGAGCATTAGCAACATTACGTGATTTACAAAACCAGTGACAGCTATTTTGAAATAGATAGAGTTCGGCTGATAAATGAAAAGCGCGCTCTTTGGGCCCCCAGCCAGCTTCGTTATTTACTACGTATTGAATACCTTGTGCATGTATGTGTAGTAGCTGGCGAAAATCGCGAGTTAGATTGGGTAAATAACGTTCGGAATAAGGCAGACAAAAGGCCAATATGCCCATGCTTGTGCGAGTGGGGCTTTCCTTTTGCATGCTGGTTGCCAGCGCTTGTGCTTGGCTGGCGACGGCCTGTTCTGTTTGGGTAAAAGAGTCGAGGATTTGCAGTTGTCTGGATTCGGTATCAGCATTAATCGCTCTAGCATAGCCTTGAGTTAAGGTTTCCATATGCTTTTCTAGGCGAAACTGACTTAAATGCTGGCCGAGTAATTGAATATGGGCGCGTTGTTGACGGATGCGCAATAGCTGCCAGCCGATGAAGGCAATCAAGAGAGCAAGGGTAAGGTCCATGATTGACTCTTCCTTTAGCGTGGGTTAATAAACCAGTCATTGAATGCAAAAAGCCCAAACCAAGGTTTGGGTTTTTTGCATAGAGCGAAAGATCCAAGACAAGAAAAAGGGCGCAGGCTTATTTTCAAGGCGGATCATTTCATCCTTTAATAGGGCTTAAAATATAATCCGATTTGTTGCCCCTGTCAAAAGAGCGGCTTAGGACCTTTAGGGGTAGAGACCTAAAAATTGACGGTTAGACCGGCAATGATTTTGCGGCCATCCAGAACCACCCCGTGCGTTTCATTGGTCACTTTTTTATTACCGACATTATATAGGTTGGCTTTGAGCTTAACTTGTTTGTTCAATTGATAAGACAGACCAATGTCATATAAGGCGTAACCTGGTGTACCAGAAGACATGGAGGTGCGGCCCATATAGTCGGAGGTGCGGCCACGTAAAGTCCCCTGTGCCCACAAGTTCATTTTTTCGGTGGCATCCCAATCCAATTGCATATTGACCATATGTTTAGGGATTTTGTTTAAAGGCTGGCCTTTGAATTCACCGGATTTTTGCTCAGAGTGAGTAAAGGTATAGCCGGCACGCAGACCAACGGTAGAAGTTAAATCGTAGTCTAACGTCGCTTCCACCCCTTGCATCATGGCTTTAGAGATGTTTTTATACGTCCCTACAAAGAAATAGGTGTTGCCGCCAAAGGGGCACGCCCAGCTGGCTGGATCTTGGCGATCGCCATTGGGGCTTTCGCATAGTCTGTCTTCCGCAATTTTATCTTTAAACTGAGTATGGAATACAGTGAGGCTGCTGTTTAGGCCCATATCTACATCGTTGAAGGCCATGCCTAGCTCATAGTTAATACTGGTTTCTGGTTGTAGGCTAGGATTACCGATATTGATCGCACGGGAATGAGGGGCTGGAGAGCCACCGCCACCCGTGGTCGCACCAAAACCTTCGGTGGCTTGGCTTAGTGAGGGTTGCATATAACCCGTAGAGACCCCGCCTTTGAAAGAAAGACGTGGGGTGTGGTGGTACACACCATAAATACGTGGAGATAAGTGACCACCAAACAGTTCATCGTGGTTATAGCGTAAACCGGTTGTTAGGGTGAAGTCTTCGTGTAGCGCCCATTCGGCTTCAGCATACAGCGCACCAATCCAGCGGTTTACATTACTGACTGCCCCAGGCAGACCAGCAGAAATTAAACCGTTCGTTTCATTGGTGTAGTCTTCGTATTTGTATTGCGCACCAAAAGTGAGCATGTGTTGCTCGCCCAGCAAGTAATTAGCTTGGGTGTTTAGTACGGAAATTTTCTCTTTCTTTTTGAGATCTTGGACTTTTTCGGAGATATCGTGCTGTAGGTAGGTATTAGTCCAAAGATCACCATAGTGACCTTCGTGGGTTAGCGTATAGACGTTCTTTTTGTAATCATAAGAGCCACCGGTATTGGGGCGCCCTTGGCTGTCTAGTAAAGGCACACTTTTACCAGGAGTGGAGGTGGTTTCTTGTTTGGCCGCTTGTACACCTAAGGTGAACGTGTTGGAGCTATTGGGTGTGAAAACTAGTTCGGCACCGCCATTTCTGCGTTTGGTTTCTGGCCAGCTGGCAGCGCTATCGCTACCACCTTGGAAATCACTTTCATCATTACCAATATAGGAGCCATTAAGGCGTAGACCTAAGCGGTCTTGGATAATAGGCCCACTAATAAAAAAGTTTGCATTTTGACCATCATTACTGATGTCATTGAGTGCTTTGGTGTAATCGGCCGAGATAGTCCCGGTCCAATCAGCCGTGATTTTACGAGTGATAATGTTAATCACCCCACCCATGGCTTCTGAGCCATACAGTGAGGACATAGGGCCGCGAATCACTTCAATACGCTCAATCATGGCTAAAGGGGGTAAGCCAATTTGTTTACCGCTGTCTTGGCCATTGGTATTAACAGATCGACCGGCGGAAACGGGGCGACCATCGACCAAGTACATGGTGTATTTTTTATCCATACCCCGGATACTGATGTCTTGAGTACCTGCGCCTCCTGTGACGTACACCCCTGGAATATCTTTCACCGCATCCACAATGTCACGGTACGCTTTATTTTCTAGTTCTTCACGTGTGATGACTGAAATACTAGCAGGGGCATCAATAATGTCTTGTTCACGGCCTGCAGCAGTGACCACAATAGAACTCAGCTTTTGCACAGAAGACTCAGCCTCTTGTGCCACAGCGGTAGTGGATGCCCCAGCAATTAAAGTAGCGGCAATCGCATAGCTTAAGGGGTTAAGCTTCAGGTTTGGGATAGCGTCTTTCATGAGGTTTCCTACGGAATGAGCAGTACTAAATGTTATTTTTGGTGAAAACAGCACAAATCTTAAAATATTGATAATGAGAATAATTATCAATAGCGTTATTATAATGATATTGAGATTTAATACTATCCATTGATGTAAATTGGGTACAAAGTAGGGAACAAGAATTGTTCCCTAAATGTGTTAGTTCATGGTTTGTAGTAGGTCTGTGGTGATGTTTTTTAGATTAGTGAGACCGCCACCAATGACATACCAACCATTTGGATCGGCATAGTAAACACGTCCCGCTTTAAAGGCTTCG
The DNA here is from genome assembly GCA_947632305.1 of uncultured Paenalcaligenes sp. Lineage (GTDB taxonomy): Bacteria > Pseudomonadota > Gammaproteobacteria > Burkholderiales > Burkholderiaceae_B > Paenalcaligenes. The sequence goes on from CANROS010000010.1 coordinate 6,886, forward strand.
GTTTGGTTGATGACGGGATGTTGAGCCAAGGTGTTGGCTGCGGTTTTTTCTGCACCATTAATAGCGCTACGGTCTAACACGATCAGCCAGTCGGGCTCTGCTTGGGCGATGGTATTAATCACTTCAGCGCGGGCAGCGGCCGCAGCTTTGGCTTCAGGAGAGCCCGGTTCTGGGCGTGGTGCAGGAGTGGCATTGGGGTCTTTGGCAGGAACAACGGACTCTAGGCCTGTTAAATCATAGGCATAGCCAAAGCGATCCCCTGGAGCGTGGGCGATAATATTATTATTAGCTACAAAAAGGAAGGCGCCTGTTTTGCCTGCATTGTTCTGTTGTAGCTGTTCCAAATCAGCGTCGATGGCATGGATAGAGGCTTGGGCTTCAGCCTGTTTATCAAAAGCCGTTGCTAAAGCAAGATTATTTTGACGGAAATCAGCCATAAAATGCTCGGGGCTACTAGCAAAATTAGCAACTGGCGCTATTTTTTGTAGTTGGGGAATGGCATTTCTAGAACGGCCGCCAGCAAAGATAAGCTCTGGTTTGAGGCTTTCTAAGACTTCGTAATTGGGCTCAAACAAGGTCCCTATAACTGTGGTGTTGGCAAATTTAGCTAAATCACCTTCGTACATAGACTGAGGTACGCCTGCTACGGGTATGCCAAGCGTATTTAAGCTATCAAGTACAGATAGGTCAAAGGTGGCTATAGTCGCTGGGGTGGCAGGAAGTTGAATGGGGCTTTCGCTATGGGTGAGTTCAAAAGCGGTAGCGGAAAAACTTAGGCATGCGGCTGTGCATAAGCCGATAAAGCGGGACGATACTTTCACGGATAACTTACCTTTTAAATAGTAGTAGTAATGATAATCATTCTTACTATACTTCTATTTGGGTAAAATATCTCAAAGATTGGTAGCTGTGAGGAAGTAAATAGGAGAGAGCACAAATAAAAAAAGCCCAAACTAATGTTTGGGCTTTTTTTGAATTTGGAGCGGGAAACGAGACTCGAACTCGCGACTTCAACCTTGGCAAGGTTGCGCTCTACCAACTGAGCTATTCCCGCATTTTTTATTTTTAAATCTGGGTTTGTTTCCCAGTGTTTGAAATTATAACTTAACTTTTTTGTTTTTGCAAGTCTTGCTTGCTGTTAAGTTTTTCAAAATTGGTTGCTGCTAAAAAGATAACTATAACTTGTGTGTGATCTTTTTGTCAAGCATTTGGTTCTTAATTTAAAACCATTCTTGCTGCGTTAGGCGTCTTGTGTTGCGAAGCGGCTGCGGCAAAGACATAACTATAAGGCCAATTTAGCCGCCATGTCAACATATTTTTGAAAAAAAATTAAAAATCCTGCATGATGTGATCTTTACCCTATGTTCACAGAGAATAGAACCGTGCAAGTGCATCACGATTACCGTTTAGATACAGATAACACATTGGCGTTGGCTTCTACGGCGCAGCGTTTAGTGTGTCTGGATCAGGTGAGTCAGATACCGGCCTTACAACAAATAGCGCAAACGGAGCCATCGCGTTGGGTTTTGGGCGGTGGCAGCAATATGGTATTAGCTCCATATATTGCGGGTTTGGTGATTAAGGTCCAAAACAGGGGGATTCGTTTAGTTAGTGAAACCGCCACTGAGGTCATCGTAGAAGCACAAGCAGGTGAAAACTGGCATCGTTTTGTCAGCTTTTGTTTAGAGCAGGGGTGGTTGGGTTTAGAGAACTTAGCTTTGATCCCCGGTACCGTTGGGGCAGCGCCAGTTCAAAATATTGGCGCCTATGGGGTTGAGCTGGAGCAGCGTGTTCATTCAATCCAATGTTGGGATCTAGAGCGTGCCCAATGGCAGCACTACACGGCGCAGCAGTGTGAGTTTGCGTATAGAGATAGTTTGTTTAAAAGGGCGGGAGCAGGGCGTTATTTAATAACAGCGGTGCAGTTTATTTTAAGCAAAGCGTCAGGATGGCAGCCTGTGTTGCGTTACCCGGATCTTTTGCAATCCCCTAAACTGCAGCACACCATTAATGCCCGTGCTATTTTTGAGGCTGTGATAGAGGTGCGCCAAGCTAAATTACCTGATCCTAAACAGTTAGCGAATGCAGGCAGTTTTTTTAAAAATCCGGTAATTAGCCAAGCGAATTACGAGCGTATCCGTGCTCAATATCCTGCAGTGATAGCGTACCCTTATGAAGCGCAGTTTAAACTCGCTGCCGGGTGGCTAATCGAACGAGCGGGTTGGAAAGGAAAACAGCTAGGGCCTGTGGGGATGCATGTACGTCAGGCCTTGGTATTAGTGAATTATGGTGGGGCGACGGCGCGTGAGGTCGCGCAGCTGGTAGAGCGGGTGCAGGCTGATGTGTATGATCTATTTCAAGTGGAACTAGAACAAGAACCCATTACTGTGACGTGAAAAAAGCTTGGCCTTAGCCAAGCTTTTATGGAGAGCTTTTAGGCGCCCAGCACGTCTTGCATAGAGTAGAGACCGGTCTCTTTGTGAGCCAGATAGCGCACGGCACGTAAGCTGCCCTGAGCATAGGTTGTGCGGCTGCTGGAGCGATGTGTGATTTCAATGCGTTCACCATCACCACAGAAAAATACGGTGTGATCCCCAATAATATCGCCGCCGCGGACGACGGAAAAGCCAATGCGGCCGTCTTCGCGAGCGCCTGTTTCACCGTGGCGGGTCCAATCGGCGACGTCGTTTAAATTGACGTCCCACGCTTTGGCCACGGCTTCACCCATGGCTAAGGCTGTGCCGGATGGGGCATCGACTTTGTGACGGTGATGGGCTTCAAAGACTTCGGCGTCAAAGCCTTGATTCATGAGCTTAGCGGCCATTTCAACCAGACGTAAAGCCACGTTGACGCCAACGCTCATATTGGGCGCAAAGACGATGGCTGTTTTTTGGGCAGCGAGGGCAATGCGTTCTTTTTCTTCGGCGCTAAAACCGGTGGTGCCAATGACTAGCTTGCAATGGTGTGTCACGCAAGCCTGTAGGTGGTTCATCGTCCCTTCAGGGCGAGTGAAATCTATTAGACAGTCGGCGTTAGCCAGCAGAGTGAGGTCGTCACTAATGATAACCCCTGTGTTTTTGCCTAAAAAAGCACCTGCATCTAAGCCAATGGAGTCCGCCCCAACGTGATCCAGGGCAACGGTAAGTTGTAGATCAGAACTGTTTAAGACGGCTTCAATGAGCATGCGGCCCATGCGACCGTTAGCGCCAGCAATGGCTATACGCATAATGTTTCCTTTGTTATTTCAATCTAAGAGAGCAAGTCATAAAGACGTAGTTTAACGCAGGGGCTCGGGTTGTAGGATGGCATCAGCTGGTGGCAATACCGGGCTGGAAAATGGCGTGACGTTGAGTTCTTCGTCTAGGGGGCTAGGGCTGGTACTAATGGCGTTGGCACCTGAGTCTGCTTGTTCGTAAGGTTGGCGGTTGGGTTGAGGGTCGCCCTCCCAACTGACTAACTGATCGCCCTCAAACCAGACGGTAAAGGTACGCTGTTCTGGTTTGCCAGTACCTGGTTTATGATAGTAGGGGTAATCCCAGCGGTTGCTGTGGAAAACGTCTTGCAACGTGGGCGTGCCGAGTAAAAAGTGCACTTGTTCGCGGCTCATGCCCACAGCGAGTCTATCGATCTGAGCAGAGGTCAACCAGTTGCCTTGTTGTACAGAGGCCCTATAAGGAAAACCCCATTGAGTGCCACTACATGCACTGAGGGTCAGCGCTGATAGGCCTGCAATCACGCTTAGGCGTAATAGAGTAGAGTATTTTTTTGCGATCATTGCTTTACCGTGCCGCTGTTAGGATAAAATCGTTATCATATAAGGGTTTATTAAAATGTGCATCGTGCTCATTGTAAATTCCACCTCGAAATCCGGCTGCTTTGCGCAGTGCGGGCAACGAGCCTTACCCCAATCAGGTATATAATCTCGCTTATGAAAGACCAAAACGAACTGAAAAACATGGGGCTTAAGGCGACATTTCCGCGCCTAAAGATTCTAGATGTATTCCGTCGCCACGACGGCACCGAAGAGCTACGTCACCTAAGTGCCGAAGACGTCTACCGTATTTTAATCGCTGAAGACGTCGATATAGGCTTAGCTACAGTGTACCGCGTCCTGACCCAATTTGAGCAGGCTGGTATTTTGATGCGCAGCCAGTTTGACGGTGGCAAGGCGGTATTTGAATTAAATGATGGTGACCATCATGATCACTTTATTTGTACAAATTGTGCCAAGGTAGTCGAGTTCTCCGATCCAGAAATTGAAAAGCGTCAATATGTGATCGCTGATAATTTAGGATTTGAACTTGAAAGCCATACCTTGGTTCTTTATGGCAATTGTGATGAGTGTTTAAGCACGACTAAAAGCGGACGCACTAAGCGTTAATTTATTCATTTAGGGGCTTTTTAGCCCCTTTTTTATTTAAGCTTCAATTTTTTAAGCCTAGCATTTCTTTGGCGTGTTCTCGGGTGGTCGAGGTGATTTCTATGCCTCCTAGCATCCTAGAGATTTCTTCTATGCGCTCAGACTCTTCAAGATGTTGTATTTTGGAAACGGTCTGGGAGTCTTGCGCATATTTGCTTACCAAGAAATGGTGGTCCCCAAAAGCAGCGACTTGTGGCAGGTGCGTAACACATAACACTTGATGACGTTGCCCTAGTTCGTAAAGCAATCTGCCTACCACTTCGGCGACGGCGCCACCTATGCCGCTATCTACCTCGTCAAAAATTAAGGTGGGGACGCGAGCGGCTTGGCTAGCAATCACAGAAAGAGCCAAGGAAATCCTAGAAAGCTCGCCGCCAGAGGCCACTTTGGCTAGGGCGGCAGGCTTAACGCCTTTGTGTCCTGCCACCAAAAACTCCACTTTTTCATTGCCATGAGCACTGGGTTCGCAAGGGCTGAGCTGGACGACAAACTGTCCGCCTTGCATGGAGAGTTGTTGCATGGCTGCACTGACCTGTTGGCTGAGACTTTGGCTAGTGCTTTGACGCGCTAGGCTTAGGTCTGTGGCCAGCTGATGGTAGTTGGCCTGAGCGCTTTCCACACGGGCTAATAAAGCGTCTAAGTCGATGGAGAGTTGAAGCTGCTGTTGTTTTTGTTGGAGCTGCTCTAAAAGCGCTGGGAGGGCTTCAGGCTCGCATTTGTGTTTACGAGCTAAATTGAATGCCGCAGCCATCTGCTGATCGATGTGCTCTAAGCGCTCAGGGTCGAGCTCTACATCGCTCAGGTAGCTATTGAGATCAGAGACGCTTTCAGAGCACGCAATTTGGGCAGATTCTACGATTTGGTAAATGTTTTGTAGACTTGGATCATGGCTGAGCACACTCTGTAATTGGTGTAGGGCCGTGTTCAGTTGCGAGAGCGCGCCGGCGTCGGACTCCAGTACATGCAAAGCATGGCCAGCGCTATCCAGTAATGACTGGGCATGCGCTAAGCGCAGGTGCTCTTGGCTTAAAAGCTCCCAGTCTCCTGCCTTTAGATTGAGGTCTTGCAGTTGTTGGATTTGCCATTCCAGCAGCTCTAGTTCTTGGTGGTGTGTTTGTGCGCTGTGCTGTGCTTCATCATAGGCTTGTTGGGCTTGTTGCCAAGCTTGCCACGATTTTTGAACTTGGTGGCTGAGGTGTGTGTGTTGGCCTTGGGTATCTAAAATACTGTATTGGCTTTGAGGGTTCAGCAGGCTTTGATGGGCGTGTTGGCCATGAATATCAATTAATTGTGAACCCAAGTCGCGTAGCTGCGATATGGTGCAAGGTATGCCATTGATATAGGCGCGACTGCGGCCTTGTTGATCAATCAGGCGGCGTAAAATTAGGTCGTCCTCTTGCTCTAGATCATGCTCTGAGAGCCAGGCAGAGATAGCGAGGTTTGAGCTAAAGGTGGCGATGATTTCAGTGCGCTCTGCGCCTTGACGAATGACAGAGCTATCTCCGCGGCCACCTAAGACCAAAGAGAGCGCATCAATTAAAATGGATTTCCCTGCCCCTGTTTCGCCAGAAAAAACGGTAAAGCCTGCATCAAAATCAATTTGGTTTTGATCAACAATTACAAAATCACGTAGGTGTAAGGAGCGTAGCATATGAAATTACTCGTTCTCGTCAGCAGGAAAGCGATTCCAGCCTAATTTTTGCCTTAACGTAGAAAAAAAGCTATAGCCTTCGGGATGGATAAAGCGCACTGTGTTTTGAGCCCGACGAATATCAATGCGGTCGCCGGGTTGGCAGTCAGAGAGGGTTTGCATATCAAAATGGACGCTAGCCCCTGTTTGGACTCGACCTAAAGTGGTGATGGTTAGGCTAAGAATGCTGGTGCCGGGTACGACGACTGGACGGTTAGATAAGGTCTGCGGTGCCACGGGCACAAGCAATAAAGCGTCCATTGTTGGGTAGAGAATAGGCCCATTGGCTGCCAAGGCATACGCCGTGGAACCAGTAGGAGTAGAGATGACCACGCCATCTGCCCGCTGACGGTGCATGAAATTGCCGTCTAGCTCTACGTTGAGTTCGATGAGGCCGCCTCGACCTGCTCGGTTAATCACAATGTCATTCAGAGCAATGCCGGAGTATAAAATGTCTTCACCCCGTACAATACGCCCTTCGAGTAAACTGCGTTCTTCAAGAGTATAGTGGCCTTGGATTACACTGGTTACCGCTTCGTGTGCGTTTTTTAACGGGATGTCGGTAATAAAACCGAGCCTACCGTGATTAATACCAATTAACGGCACGGTGTAATTAGCTAGCTTGCGTGCTGCTCCAATCATGGTGCCATCACCGCCCATAATAACGGCTAAATCGGCAGACACGCCGATCTCGTCATAGCTACACGTGGTCATATCGGAAATGCCAGAATAACGAGCGGTGTCGGCTTCGATGATGACTTGGCAGCCTGCCCGTTGTATGGTTTCAGCTAGAGCACGTACTGGCGCATCTAAACCACTGTCTTGATAGCGACCAATAATTGCTACCGAATTAAAGTGCATGGGGTGTGACCTTGTGATGTGTTGGAGAATAATTAGTTAGAATTATAAAGGCGCACGCTTTTTTTTGTTGCCTTAGAAATGGTGTGTATACACCGCACCTCATATATTGAATACTATGGATGATAGAGCAAGTGCATTACTGAATGTCCTAATTGAGCGTTACATAGTAGATGGCCAGCCGGTAGGATCAAGAACTTTATCTAAAGTAGTTAATTTATCGCCTGCAACCATTCGCAATGTGATGGCCGATCTAGAAGAGCTAGGGCTGGTACAAAGCCCGCATACTTCTGCTGGGCGCATTCCCACCCCCCAAGGGTATCGTATTTTTGTCGATCAGCTTTTGGCTGTGCCGCGTCACGAGCTTTGTATAGCTAGCGCGTTAAAGCAACAGATCTCAATCTTAGAGCCAGCTAAAGCAGTGAGCTCTGCGGCGGATTTGTTGTCAAATCTATCGCAGTTCGTGGGCGTGGTTTTAGCCCCCAAACGTGCACAGACTTTTAAGCAAATTGATTTTATACGGCTTTCTGATAAACGTGTTTTACTTATTATTGTCACCCCCAGTGGAGATGTGCAAAATCGTATTCTCTCGGTGTCACGCGACTACAAAGAGCACGAACTGATCGAAGCCAGTAACTTTTTTAATCAACATTTTTCAGGTTTGTCGTTTGCGCAGGTGCGTAAGACGTTGTCTGTTGAACTGTCTTCTTTGCGCCAAGATATCTCTAGGTTGATGCAGGCGGCCGTAGAGGCCAGCGAGTCTGAGCTTGATAGCGCAGAGGCAGTGGTGCTTTCAGGCGAAAATAAGTTTTTAAATGTGAGCGAAATGGTGGCGAACATGGATCGTTTACGCCAATTGTTTGATTTGTTTGAAAAGAAAACCGATTGGTTGCATTTATTAGATAGTTCTCGCCAAGCCCAAGGTGTACAAATTTATATTGGTGGTGACTCGCAAATGGTCCCCGTAGAAGATGTCTCCGTGGTCACCGCACCGTATGGCGCCGATGGCCAAGTCTTAGGGACTTTAGGGGTTATTGGGCCATCGCGTATGGCTTATGACAAGGTCATCCCCATTGTCGATATTACGGCGCGTATGTTGTCTAATGCGCTTAGTCACAACTCTTAATTATTAGTGAATCATGAGCCCCAAGAAATACTATGCGGAATTCCCCGATGAGTCTTTGCTAGACCCTCAGGTACGCGCCCAAAACAGCCCTAGGGTGGGGGTGCTTTTGGTGAATTTGGGTACGCCTAATACGCCTACTGTTAAAGATATTCGTCGTTATTTAGCTGAGTTTTTATCCGATCAGCGCGTAGTGGAGCTTCCACCGTTTCTTTGGCAGATTATCTTGCGTGGGTTTGTGCTGCCATTTAGACCAAAAAAGTTGGTGCCTAAATATGAGTCCATTTGGTTAGAGCAGGGCTCTCCTTTAACGGTATATAGTCAGGCGCAGGCAGATCTGCTGCAGGAACAAATCCAAGAGCAAGGTTGGGATGTGCCGGTACGGCTAGCCATGCGTTATGGGCAGCCCGCTATGCATGATGTGTTAAATGAACTGACTGCGTTAGGTTGTGAGCGCATTTTAATGTTGCCTTTATACCCACAATATGCAGCCAGCACCACTGCTACAGCCATTGATGAGCTCAATCGGTATGTGGCCAAAAGACGTAATCAGCCCGAAACTCGAGCCGTCAAAAGTTATTGTCAGCATCCCGGTTACATTCAGCCCTTAGTCCAAAGCATTGAGCGTCATTGGCAGACTGAGGCGAAACCGCAACGTTTGCTCTTAAGCTTTCATGGTATACCAAGGCGCACAGTGGAGGCGGGAGATCCGTATTATCGAGAGTGCATGCTAACTACCGCCGCGGTGCGAAGTGCTTTGGCCGCTTACGATGTGCCTGTGTATGCGAGTTTTCAAAGCCGTTTTGGTGCTGAGCGCTGGTTGGAGCCTTATACTGAGCCTACACTACGTCAATGGGCCAAAGAGGGCATAGAGTCAGTACACGTTGCCTGTCCCGGTTTTTTGGCAGATTGCCTAGAGACGTTAGAAGAGATTCAAATGGAGTGCCAAGAAGCCTTTATCGAAGAGGGCGGCCAGCACTTTGCTTATATTCCGTGTTTGAATGACGATAAAGCATGGATTAATGGTTTGTGCGACATCGTGTTGCAAAATTTAAATGGTTGGGAACTTCGCAAAAGCGCAAATTAGCCTAAAATATAGGTGTTTGTCCTTGTTGCGCAAAATGCAAGTAAGTATTTGTGCTATTTGTCATCAAGGTCTTTTATTCAGGAAATACTGATGCTTAGAAAAAACCCTCGGGGTGATTACCCTGTAGTCCATGAAACTGCCTTTGTGGACCCGACGGCTATTTTATGTGGGCGTGTAGAAATTGGTGCTCATGTTTTTATTGGCCCTTACGCGGTGATTCGTGCAGATGAGGTGGATGAAAACGGTCACCTAGAGCCCATCATTATTGGTGCGAACTCTAATATTCAAGACGGTGTAGTGATTCACTCTAAAGACGGCGCTGCCGTTACCATTGGGGCGAATAGCTCTATTGCGCATCGATCCATTGTGCATGGTCCTTGCTCCGTAGGCAGTCACGTTTTTATTGGTTTTAATTCGGTACTATTTAACTGTACAGTGGGTGATTCTGCTGTAGTGCGCCACAACTGTGTCGTAGATGGTCATGATATCCCTGAGCGTTTCTATCTGCCTTCAGCCACCGTGGTGACGGGTGCTACAGATTTAACCGCTTTAGATACTGTGCCGCAGTCAGCCAAGGAGTTTTCCGAGTCTGTTATGCACACCAATGTGACATTTGCACAAGCTTATCGTCGTATTCAGAATCAATTTTAATTTTTGCTAAAAAAATTGTTGATGGACACTTGAAGTTGGGGGCATAGGCCCCCATCTTTGTTTTTATTGCCATTCATTAATTTTACCGTGGAGAAGGTTATGTCCGCACCGAAGCAGCCGCAGGATACAACTGTAGATGCAGAGCAGTCCGCAACTCAGCACCAAGAGGAGGGGATGTTCGATGATGCTAACGACGAGACCATTGCATTTCCCCAAGAAAGCAACATAGAGGCAGAGTTAAGCGAGGCTCAAGCCAAAGTGGCTGAATACCACGACCAATTGCTACGCGCTAAAGCCGAGATGGAAAATGTGCGCCGTCGTGCCACAGAGGACGTAGCTAAGGCTCGTAAATTCGCCGTAGAAAGCTTTGCTGAAAGCTTAATTCCTGTGCGCGATAGCTTAGAAGCCGCTCTATCCCAAGAAGACCAGACTTTGGCTGTTTTGTCCGAAGGGGTGGAAACGACTTTGCGCCAATTAAACAGTGCGTTTGAGCGTAACAAACTAATTGAAATCGCCCCAGCCGTGGGTGATAAATTTGATCCTCATGCACACCAAGCCATCTCAGCGATTCCTTCTGAGCAAGCTAAAGACACGGTGGCTCAGGTTTTGCAAAAAGGTTATGCCTTGTCGGATCGCGTCTTGCGCCCGGCATTAGTGATGGTATCAGCGGGTTAGTTTTTAGCGAATCGCACTTGAAATACTAAAACTCTACCCCATATAAGCATTAACTAATTAATTCTTGCGATCTTCGCAATATCGAATTCAGGCTAGGAATAAAAAAATGAGCAAAATTATTGGTATTGACTTGGGAACCACAAACAGCTGCGTGTCTGTACAAGAAGGTGACCAAATTCGTATTATCGAAAATGCTGAAGGCGGTCGCACGACTCCTTCCATCGTTGCCTACATGGATGATGGCGAGGTGTTGGCAGGGGCTCCAGCTAAACGCCAAGCGGTCACTAACCCTACAAATACAATTTATGCCGTAAAGCGTCTAATTGGTCGTCGCTTTGATGACAAAGCCGTCCAAGAAGACATCGGTAAAATGCCTTACAAAATTGTGAAGGCTGAAAACGGTGATGCATGGGTAGAGGCCCAAAACAAAGCATTAGCCCCTCAGCAGGTTTCTGCTGATATTTTACGCAAAATGAAAAAAACAGCTGAGGACTACTTGGGTGAGCCAGTAACCGAAGCCGTTATTACCGTACCTGCTTACTTTAATGATAGCCAGCGCCAAGCAACCAAAGACGCGGGTCGCATTGCAGGTCTAGACGTAAAACGTATTATTAACGAACCAACTGCCGCTGCGTTGGCTTTTGGTTTGGACAAGGCCGCTGCAGGCGATAGCAAAATTGCGGTGTATGACTTGGGTGGTGGTACGTTTGACGTTTCTATTATTGAAATTGCAGACATCGATGGTGAAAAGCAGTTCGAGGTGCTCTCTACTAACGGTGATACTTTCTTGGGTGGTGAAGACTTTGATCAACGCATCATCGACTACATTATCGAAGAGTTCAAAAAAGACAGCGGGGCAGACCTTTCCAAAGACGTACTGGCTTTACAGCGTCTAAAAGAAGCCGCTGAAAAAGCTAAGATTGAGTTGTCCTCCACAACTCAAACAGAAATTAACTTGCCTTACATCACAGCCGATGCGTCTGGTCCCAAGCACCTAAACTTGAAGATCACTCGCGCTAAGCTAGAGGCTTTAGTTGATGACCTCATCGAGCGTTCTTTAGAGCCTTGCCGCATCGCTATTAAAGATGCAGGCGTAAAAGTATCAGACATTCAAGACGTGATCTTGGTGGGTGGTATGACTCGTATGCCCAAGGTCCAAGAGAAAGTTAAAGAGTTCTTTGCACGTGAGCCACGTCGTGATGTGAACCCTGACGAAGCCGTTGCTACGGGTGCTGCTATCCAAGGCTCTGTCTTGTCTGGCGACCGTTCTGATGTATTGCTTTTGGATGTAACACCTTTGTCCTTGGGTATTGAAACTCTAGGTGGTGTGATGACCAAAATGATCCAGAAAAACACCACCATTCCTACGCGTCATTCACAGGTGTACTCCACTGCCGATGACAACCAGCCTGCGGTGACCATTAAGGTTTTCCAAGGTGAGCGTGAAATTGCAGCCGGCAATAAAGGGCTAGGCGAGTTCAACCTAGAGGGCATTCCACCTGCACGTCGTGGTGAGCCACAAATTGAAGTGACTTTTGACATCGATGCCAACGGTATCCTGAATGTGTCTGCTAAAGACAAAGGGACTGGCAAAGAGAACAAGATCACGATCAAAGCTAGTTCTGGTTTGTCCGAGGAAGAAGTACAACGCATGGTGGCCGATGCTGAAGCCCACGCTGAAGACGATCGTCGTATCGCCGAATTGGCCACAGCACGTAACCAAGCCGAAGCACTGGTTCACTCCACTCGCAAATCGTTGGAAGAGCATGGCGACAAGGTCGATGCAGACACCAAGGCCAGCATCGAAGCAGCCGTGACCGAGCTGGAAACTGCGAGCAAAGGCGAGGACAAAGCTGAAATTGATGCGAAAACCGAAGCGTTGGCAACCGCAGCACAAAAGCTAGGCGAAGCCATTTACGCTGATATGCAAGCTCAGCAAGGCGGCCCAGAGGCTGAGGCTCAGCCATCTGCAGACGATAACGTGGTTGATGCAGACTTCAAAGAAGTGAAGCGTGACTAATCCTCTGCAGTAGCTTACGGATGCCCGGTTTCTGGTTTTATCAGAGATCGGGCTCTCTTGTTACTGGAATAGTAAATTACGCTGGAAGTCATTATGGCAAAACGCGATCTTTATGAAATACTGGGTTTAGCGAAAAATGCCTCTAAAGAGGACATTCGTAAAGCCTATCGCAAATTAGCGATGAAATATCATCCGGACCGTAATCCGGATAGTGCAGAAGCCGAAAACAAATTCAAAGAAGTCAAAGAAGCCTACGAGATCTTATACGATGACGAGAAACGTAGTGCCTATGACCGCTTTGGTCATGCTGGCGTGGATCCCAATGGGATGGGCGGCGGTATGGGTGGCATGGGTGGAGCTGACTTTGCTGATGCCTTTGGTGATATTTTTGGGGACTTGTTCGGAGGCGGTCGTCGCGGTGGCGGCGGAGGCGGCCCTCGAATGCAACGTGGCGCCGACTTACGTTATTCCTTAGAAATTAGTCTTGAGCAAGCTGCCACAGGTTTTGATACTGAAATCCGTGTTCCCAGTTGGGAAAACTGTGATACCTGTGATGGTTCTGGGGCTAAACCGGGGACCTCTCCCAGTACATGTTCTACATGTAATGGGGCAGGCGCCGTACGTATGCAGCAGGGCTTTTTCAGTGTGCAGCAAACGTGTCCTACCTGTCATGGAACAGGGCAGGAAATCACCGACCCATGTAATGCCTGCGATGGTGTAGGTCGAGTCCGCAAAACCAAAACGCTACAGGTTAATATCCCTGCCGGTATTGATGATGGGATGCGAATTCGTTCGGCAGGCAATGGCGAGCCCGGTGCTAATGGTGGGCCTCCCGGTGATTTATACGTAGAAATTCACTTAAAAGCGCATGGTATTTTTGAGCGTGAGGGCGATGATCTGCATTGCAGCTTGCCTATTCCGTTCACAACTGCCGCATTGGGTGGTGAAGTCGAAGTGCCTACATTAACGGGACGTGGTGCCATTACGATTCCTGAGGGCACGCAAGCAGGCAAGGTGTTCCGCTTGCGCGGTAAAGGCATTAAAGGGCTGCGCTCTAGTTATCCGGGTGATCTGTACTGTCATGTGCAGGTGGAAACGCCGGTACGCCTGAACGACGATCAAAAACAATTGCTACGTCAGTTCGAGGACTCTTTGTCTTCGGGTGGAGAAAAACACTCTCCTAAAACGGAATCTTGGACCGATAAGGTGAAAGGTTTTTTTTCCTAGGTCCTAAAAAGCGTCCACGCTGGCGCGAGCAAAAGGACTAAGCTCTTTCAAAAGCCCTCAGTTTTCAAGTTCGACTGAGGGCTTTTGTGCATATCAATGCTATATGCTTTTTACCAATTAATATAAAGAACTTTTTCTATATTCTATAAAATTAGGATAGAACTAAATCAATATGCCACCACGCTATGTAGCTTTGTAGGTGGCGTTTTTATTCGAAGCACACCTATGTCAATTGAAAAAGCTGGTCTAGAGAAGTTAGAAGCGCGGCTTCACGAAGATTTATCGCGTTTAGAGTTACCTGCCAAAGCTTGGGTACACGAACACACCGTGGATACTCAAAAAGTAGAGGATGTGGTGATTATTGGCGGGGGGATGGCTGGCTTAACGGCTGCGGCCGCTTTGCGCTTTTTAGGCATAAATCCTTTGGTTTTAGATGCTTCTCCAGCAGGCTATGAAGGACCGTGGGCCACGACTGCGCGTATGGAAACGTTACGTTCTCCTAAACAGTTAACTGGTCCAGCGTTGGGTGTGCCTTCATTGACCTTTAGGGCGTGGTTTGAGGTTCAGTTTGGTGCTGAGCAGTGGGCGGAACTGGATAAGATCCCCCGTTTACAATGGATGGAGTACCTGCGTTGGTACAGACGCGTGTTACAGCTACCAGTACGTAACGAGCATACCGTAACGCGGGTTCAGCTAGAGTCTAATCACTATTTGCGGTTAACGGTGCAGTCCAAGGGCCACACGGAAACGGTATTAGCCCGACGTTTAATCCTCGCTACAGGCCGAGACGGTTTAGGTGGGCCAACTGTCCCCGCGTTTTTAGACGGTATCCCCAAGCAGTATTGGGCGCACTCGTCTGACCCATATGATTATGACCAGTTAAAAAATAAAAAAGTGGCAGTGATCGGGGCAGGGGCTTCAGCGATGGATAGCGCAGCTACCGCCCTAGAAAGCGGAGCAGCACGAGTTGATTTATTAATTCGCCGTGCGACGATCCCTACCGTGAACAAGGGCAAGGGAGCGGGTAATCCAGGCATCGTTCATGGTTTTTATGGGTTAACGGACGAGTGGAAGTGGCGCATTCGTCATTATATTAATGTGCAGCAGGTACCCCCGCCACGGGGTAGTACGTTACGTGTGTCCAGCCATGACAACGCATTTTTCAATGTGAATTGCCAAATTGAGCGGGTAGAGCTTCAAGATCAGCAATTACATGTCTACACCTCTAAGGGGGTGTTTAAGGTGGATTTCTTAGTGGCTGCGACGGGCTTTAAGATCGATTGGCATTTACGTCCCGAGTACGCGGATCTTGCGCCGTTGGTACGCACTTGGGCTGATCGGTATACACCGCCTGCAGGAGCAGAGGACGCTGAGCTAAGCGCCTGTCCAGATTTAGACGCCAATTTTGCCTTTCAACCCAAAGACGGAGTGGAAGCCAACGGCTTACAGCATATTTATTGCTTTAATTACCCCGCAGTGGCGACGCATGGCACGGTGTCAGGCGATATTCCCGCCATTTCTGATGGGGCTGAAGCCCTGGCGCGTAATATCGCAGGCTCGCTCTACCAAGAAGACGTGGTCGCGCATTACGAGCGTTTGGTTGCTTTTTCAGAGCCAGAGCTTGAAGGGGATGAGTGGCAGCCTGCCGACCCTAGCGCATCGGAGTCTGCATGATTTTTTGGGTTTTCAAACGATTCTTACAAGCCATAGTCATTATTTTATTAATGACTGTGGTTGTTTTTATTGGGCTGCACTTGATTGGGAACCCGGCTGATATTCTGATTGGGCCAGATACAGATCAGCGCGATAGAGAGGCCATCATTCAGCAGTTGGGTTTGAACTTGCCTTTGTGGCAGCAGTACGGGCGATTTTTGCTCAGCGCATTGCACGGAGATCTAGGGTATAGCTATGTGTATAACCAGCCAGCCTTAGAGTTGGTGTTGCAGCGGTTGCCAGCGACGTTGGAGCTGGCGTTTGCCGCTCTGATTATCGCCATTGTCATAGGGGTGCCGCTGGGCTTAGTGTCAGGCTTACACCCCAATAGCAAGTGGTCACACATAATTATGACGGGCAGTATTTTGGGCTTTTCTTTGCCTACCTTTTGGGTGGGCTTAATGCTGATTATGGCTTTTAGTGTGTCTTTGGGTTGGCTGCCAGCTGGGGGCCGAGGTACCACTGTCACGGTCTTGGGGATGCAGTGGTCTTTTTTGACCGCTAACGGTCTCTACCACATGATTTTGCCTGCGCTTAACTTGGCCCTTTTCAAAATGTCGTTGGTGATTCGACTAACGCATGCGGGGGTCCAAGAGGTTTTACCGTTGGACTACATTAAATTTGCCCGTGCTAAAGGCTTGTCTTCAAGTCGTATCATCGGAGTACACGTGCTGCGCAATTTAATGATTCCCCTGGTCACAGTGATAGGTCTAGAACTGGGGGTCACTATTGCTGGAGCAGTAGTGACCGAGAGTATTTTCTCTTGGCCTGGGGCTGGCAAGCTTATTTTAGACAGTATTAATAACTTAGATCGCCCTGTAATCTTGGCGTATTTAATTTTGATTGTCTGTGTGTTCGTGACCATTAACTTTTTAGTTGATGTGACGTACCGACTTATTGATCCTCGTGTTCGCAAGGAGCAAAGTGCATGAGTACTCCTTCTTTAGAACCGTCCACTACTCTTCAGCCGTTGCCTAAGAGCTCGTTATTCAAAGAGACGTTTAGGATTTTTATTAAATCCAAACGGGCTGTTTTTGGTTTGGTCTGTGCTTTGCTGTTGGTGTGCGCGGCCATTCTAGCCCCTTGGATTACGCCTCAAAACCCCTACGATCTTTTGCAGCTGGATATTCTTGACTCCCGTCTACCGCCCGGATCAGAAAACGGCATGGGTACGTTTATCTATTTATTAGGTACGGATGGTCAAGGGCGGGATCTGTACTCCGCCATTGTGTATGGCCTGCGCATTAGTTTGATAGTGGGCTTAGGTGCAGCGTTTATTGCTAGTGTTATTGGGACTACGGTGGGGATAGCTTCGGCCTATTTTGGCGGTAGGGTGGATGCTATCTTGATGCGTACCGTAGACCTCATGTTGTCTTTTCCTTCTATTTTAGTGGCCATGATGATTTTGGCGTACTTAGGTAAAGGGGTGGGCAATGTGATCTTGACCTTAGTGATTTTAGAGTGGGCTTATTATGCGCGTACTGCCCGAGGGCAGGCGTTGGCTGAACGCCAAAAAGAGTACGTAGCAGCTGCGCATAATTTGGTCATATCTAAATGGCGCATCATGCTTAAGCATATTTTGGTGAATTGTTTGCCGGCCTTGATTGTGATTGCCGCCTTGCAGGTTGCTCGCGCTATTACCCTAGAAGCCACCATGAGCTTTTTGGGTTTAGGGGTTCCTGTGACCGAACCGTCTTTGGGTTTACTGATTTCTAATGGTTATCAATACATGTTGTCTGGGCAGTATTGGATTAGTTTCTTTCCCGGCATTGCTTTGTTATTGACCATTATGTCGCTGAATTTAATTGGTGATCGTTTGCGTGATGTATTTAACCCGAGGTCCTTGTCATGACTAGCCAGATATTACTCGACGTGAGATCTTTGCAAACAGCATTTCAGACCGAAGAAGGGCGTGCGTTGGCGGTTAATGAGGTCAGCTTACAGGTTAAAAGTGGAGAAATTCTTGGATTGGTGGGCGAGTCTGGCTCGGGTAAATCTGTGACGGGGTTTTCCATTATGCGCTTGGTCGATGAGCCTGGGCGTATTGTTGGAGGCGAAGTCCTTTTTAAAGGTCAAAATCTGCTGGAGTTAACTGAAAGACAGATGAGGCAAATACGTGGCAATCGAATCGCCATGATTTTCCAAGACCCCATGATGACTCTCAACCCTGTGCTGCGTATTGATACGCAAATGATTGAAACCTTGCGGGCTCATGAAAAGATGAGTCGTCAACAAGCCTGGCAGCGATCACTAGAGGCCCTTGCCTTGATGGGGGTGCCCAGTCCAGAAGAGCGCTTGCGTTCTTATCCGCATCAACTCTCTGGCGGGATGCGCCAACGGGTAGCGATTGCCATTGCCCTGTTGTTAAAGCCAGATTTGATTATTGCAGACGAACCGACCACAGCGTTGGATGTCACTATTCAAGCCCAAATTTTGGCAGAAATCCAAAAACTAGCCAAAGAGTCCGGGACCGCTTTGATTTGGATTACCCATGACTTATCAGTAGTGGCTGGTTTGACGGATCGTGTCGCAGTGATGTATGCCGGCCAAATTGTGGAGTCGGGCAACATAGACCAAGTGCTTACACGCCCGCAGCATCCTTATACCGAAGGGTTAATTAATAGCTTGCCTAGCAATAACCCACGCGGGCAACGCTTGCGTCAAATCAAAGGCTTGACTCCTAGCCTATTAGATTTACCACAAGGATGCGCCTTTGTAGCACGTTGTGAGCGAGCGAGGGCAGAGTGTGCTCAGCCGCCTGTACTACGGGAGTTGTATCAAGGCCATGAGGTGCGGTGCTTTTTTCCAACGGCTGAGCTGGAACAGCCTGTAGAGGAGACGCTATGACTCAGCCGGTAATACGCTTAGAACAGCTGTCTAAACAATTTGGACAAAGTGATACGAGCAAACTGAGTCAGATGTTGATAGCGGCCAAACTCAAGAAAAAACCGCAAGTCACGTCTGCTGTCAATCAGGTGGATTTAGAGGTTTTTCCTGGTGAGGTCGTAGGTTTGGTAGGCGAGTCAGGGTGTGGTAAATCGACCTTGGGCCGGATGGTTGCTGGTATTTTAAATCCCAGTTCAGGTCGGATTCTGGTGGATGGCATCGATACCAAGCAAATGACGGCAGCGCAGTGGCGCCAGACTCAACTGCGTATCCAAATGATTTTCCAAGATCCGTATGCCAGTTTAAACCCGCGCCTACGAGTTAAGCAGAGTGTAGGCGAGTCGCCATTACTTCATGGTTTGACTACGTCTCAATCGGTGGATGAGTATGTGGGGGCACAACTAGAACGAGCCGGATTAAGCGCCGCTTTCCGTAATCGCTTTCCGCATCAGTTTAGTGGTGGGCAACGCCAACGTATTGGTATTGCGAGAGCCCTAGCGGTACAGCCAGATGTGTTAGTGTGTGATGAGGCCGTTGCCGCTTTAGACGTCTCTATTCAAGCGCAAATCGTAAATCTATTTATGGATTTGCGTGATGAGCTAGGGTTGACGTATTTATTTATTAGTCATGATCTAGGGGTGGTAGAACATATCTCTGATCGGGTGGCGATTATGTATTTAGGTCGCATTGTGGAAATGGCGTCTACGACAGACATTTACGCGCGCCCTAATCATCCTTATACCCAAGCGTTGTTGTCTGAAATCCCTCGTATTACAGATAGAAAGAAAAAGTTTGTTGCCATCAAAGGCGAGATTCCTAGTCCGTTAAATCCACCCAGTGGTTGTCATTTTCACCCACGGTGTCCGTATGCCATGCCACGTTGTAAAGAGCAGGTCCCAGAACTAAAAGAGGTAAGTGCTCAACACCTGAGTGCTTGTCATTTGAACGATGTCTCTGCCTGAGTGTTGGCATCTCTAGTTATTGTGAGTTATTGCTTGATTTTAAGGAAATTACCATGAAAAAATTGCTTGTTGCCTCGGTGGTAGCAGGTCTGCTTTCCAGTGCAGCCTTCGCCCAAGAGAACAATTTAAAAATAGCTTTTGCTGACAATTTGTCGTCATTAGATCCGCAGTTAAATAACTTTGCCGGTGACCGTTCTGCTGGCTTGTTTTTCTTTGAAATGCTGGTAGCTAACTACCACAATAAATTATTGCCTGCTTTGGCTACCGAGTGGAAAAACATTGATCCTAACACTTGGGAGCTGACGCTGCGTGACGACGTGACATGGAGCGATGGCGAGCCTTTTGTCGCCGAAGACGTGGTGTATTCCATTGAGCGTATTCGCCAAGTACCCGGCTCTGTAGCGCCGTTTACGGGTTATGTACGTACCATCGAAGAGGTGAATATCAAGGATGGGAATGTTTTAGAAATCAAAACCAATATTCCTAACCCTGATTTGCCCTTGAACTTGGCTTCGGTGGCTATTGTCAGCAAGCATGCTACCGAACAGGCTGGCAGTGAGGGCTTCAACTCGGGTAAAGCCGTCGGCACGGGGCCTTATACCTTGGTTAGCTACACACCGGGCGAACGCTTAGTGGCACAAAAAAACCCAAGCTATTGGGGCGACGAACCCCTTTGGGATAAGGTGGATTATATCTACACCGCCAATGCGGCTTCTCGTACTGCTGCACTCTTGTCGGGTGATGTGGATGTAATCGATAAGGTATCGGTTTCTGATCTGCCTAGACTAGAAAAAGACGACAAAGTCGATGTGTTTGCGTATAACGGTTTGCGCGTCTTTTTATTGCAGCCAAGCTTTAATCCTGAGCCTAATGCTTTTATTAAAGATAATGCCGGCAAACCGTTAGACAAAAACCCCTTATTAGATGCTCGTGTCCGTGAGGCTTTGTCTTTGGCCGTTAACCGTGAGGCGATAGCGGATCGTATCTTGCAAGGTGGCGTGACTGTAGCTAGCCAGTGGATGCCCGAAGGGTCTGTTGGCTATAACCCAGACATTCCAGCGATTCCTTTTGATGCGGAACGAGCTAAAGCTTTGTTAGCAGAGGCGGGTTATCCCGAGGGCTTTGAGTTAACCGTCCATGTGCCGACGGATCGCTATCCTTTAGCGCCTGAAACAGTACAAGCTGTGGCTCAGTTTTGGACTCGTATTGGTGTGAAAACCAATGTAGAGGTGGTGCCGTGGGCCGTGTATTCCAGTGCAGCTCGCAAAAATGAATACGCCATGTCCGTGATTGCCTGGGGTAATGGGACCGGCGAAGCCTCTTATGCCATGGTGAATATTTTAGCGACTCCCGATGCAGAAAAAGGTTTAGGGGCTTCCAACTGGGGCCATTACAGCAGTGAAAAACTGGATAACTCCCTACAAGCAGTCACGGCTGAGTTTGATCCGGCACAGCGTGAAGCGCTTATGCAAGAAGCCGCGCAGATTGTTTCTGACGAAGTGGGTGTGATTCCTTTGTTTCATTACAAAAACATTTGGGCTGCTAAAAAAGGCCTAGAGGTTCAGCCTTTAA
Organism: uncultured Paenalcaligenes sp.; assembly: GCA_947632305.1. Lineage (GTDB taxonomy): Bacteria > Pseudomonadota > Gammaproteobacteria > Burkholderiales > Burkholderiaceae_B > Paenalcaligenes. Next base: position 27,770 of record CANROS010000010.1, read on the forward strand.
GTTCAGATCGCACTGTGCCTCAAATGGTTACTCAAAAATAAGGACCTTTTATGACTCACGCTCAGCTCACTGTGTTACCTGTAGACGATCTTATTGATGTTAGTCGAACGATTCGTGTTACGGGCTTAGCTCCTGGTCAAGCCATCCGTTTACGATCAAAAACGGTACGTGGGGGCAATACCACGTGGCAGAGTCAAGCTGACTTTGTGGCAAACCAAGAGGGTGTGGTAGACCTAAGCCAGCAGGCTCCTATCGCTGGTAGCTATCAGGGGGTAGAGCCCATGGGGCTGATTTGGTCTCAAGAACCTGAAACAGAGGGCGAGCGTGAGGTTTTTGCTCCAAGTGTGTTGGATGCTGTTGAAACGAGCATAGAAGCCGAAATTGCCGATCAAACCCTACAGGCTATTTTGGTACAACGTCTAGCCGCAGCAGGGGTACAACGCCTAGACGTACGAGAACAAGGCTTGGTTGGGACGCTATTTATTCCTGCTACCCCCGGTCCCCACCCAGCTATTATGATTTTGAATGGTTCAGGGGGAGGGATGAATGAATCACGCGCTGCTCTTTATGCGTCGCATGGTTATTTGGCTTTTGCCTTGGCCTATTTTAAAGCCCCCGGCTTGTCGCCTTATATTTCTAATACGCCTTTAGAGTATTTTAAAAAGGGCTTAGATTGGTTGCGTGCAACCTATCAACCTTTAAATAATTTTGTGGCCTTAAACGGTCAGTCGCGCGGTGGCGAACTCGTTTTATTGTTAGCCAGCATCTACCCTGAAGACGTCTCTGCTGTGGTCGCTTATGTGCCCGGTGCGGTGGTGCATAGCGGACAAAATGCCGCTGATCCAGCCGTAGGGCGTGAGGGTCCTGCTTGGCTGTTAAATGGTGAACCCATTACCCATGTGTGGGCGCATAATAAAACAGCAACGTGGGCACCTTTTGATGAGGGGCCCGCACCACACCGTCATGATCTAGCGATCTTAACGGCTTTGCAGGATCCAGAGGCGGTGGCTCGAGCGCGTATCCGCGTAGAGTGTATTCAAGCGCCTATTATTCTGTTGTCTGCTACAGATGACGGTTCTTGGCCATCGAGCTTGTATAGTCAAATGATCGTTGACTGGCTAGAGCAGCATGATTTTGCTTATGAGGTGTGCTGGGTTGATACACCCGACGCAGGTCATAGTATTGTATTTCCTTATATTCCAACTACGCAGCTTATTTATGCGCACCCTGTATCGGGTCGAGTTAGCACCAGCGGTGGCAGGTCAGAGACGAATGCTCAGTCTGATGAGCGTAGTTGGAATGCTATTAAAGCCTTTTTACATAGAGCGCAACGAGGTCCATCTGAATGAACACTCCATCTCAAACGGTAGATTTAATTGATCATGTGCTGGGTCTAGACCCCCAAGGTAGTACATTTGCAGCACGTCATTTTCGTGAAAAAGTACGTAGTGGCACTCAAGCCAGTTATGAGGCTTTATTTAGCCCTGAGCTAACATTAGCTCTACCTGTACGTTGGTTGGTGGCTGTCTATGTGTGTCAGTTAACTAAAGCCACTGAATTGCATCAGCATTATTTAGCTCAGGCCCAACAAGCCGGCGTTTCCGCTGAGTGGTTAGCTGTCATTGAACAAGATCAACTCGAATCCATTACTGATCCTATCGTTCAAGCTATTTTAGTCTTTACACGTACTTTGACTTTAAAGCCTCTTGAAGGCGATAAAACGGCCATTCAAAACTTAGAACAATCTGGCTTGCCTACAGCGGACTGCATTACTTTGAGTCAGTTGATTGCCTTCTTGGCGTATCAGGTGCGTTTAGTCACTGGTTTAAAAGCTATGCAAGCCTTGGAGAAATAAAAATGACTGAACTGCTGAAGATTAATGGTTTTACCAATGAAGTCTTAGATTGGAAAGCATGGTTAGATGTTGTGGATGTGAATCAAGCCACACCCAAGCAAATAGAAGTCTTGGAAGCCAGCCACCCCCAAGCCAAAACCTCGGATTATTATTTGTTATTGGTGCATCAGCCTGAGATTTTAGAACATCGTTCTCATACCTATAATGCGATTATGTACGCACCTAAAGGGTTAAACCGTGCTGATCGCGAGTTGGGTGCATTAACTGTTTCGCAAATTAATGGTTGTGTGTATTGTGCTTCGGTGCATGCTCAGCGTTTTGAGCAGCTCTCTAAGCGTAATGATATGGTAGCGGCCGTTTTTGAAAACCCTGCTACGGCAGCTCAAAACTCGCGTGATCAAGCGGTGATTCAATTAGCAACGGCGTTGACTCAGCAGCCCGAGCAATTAGATCCCGCCTTGATCCAAGCCTTAAAAGCAGAGGGCATGGACGAGGTAGAAATCCTTGACTTAATCCATGCGGTTTCTATTTTTGGGTGGGCGAATCGCTTGATGTTGAATTTGGGTGAGCCAGTATTCAACGAATAAATTCGTAAGCCCAATTAAAAACTGCCGCTTTATGCGGCAGTTTTTAATTGGCAAGGCTAACTCTACTTTAGCTAGCCTTGCCTCTGTAGAGGCATAAATACTTAGGGCAAATTAAGGAGTTTGTTTAGCGCGGTCTGCGGCTAAGGCTGAGCTAAAGGCATCTACGTCTAAGTATTTTTTTAAGACGGTATTCACCTGTTCAGCGTCCAGTTGCTCTAAGGCCTCATCGACTTGGGCTAACCAGAGAAAGTCTCGGTCTAAGTCTAAATATTTAAGCCAAGTTCCAGTTAAGACACCATCGTTGCTACGCGCTAAGGTGCGATAACGTAGTAAAGCATGGATGCCTTCTTGTACCTCTTGTTCCGTAAAGCCTTCTGTGACGGCTTTATTGAGCTCCTCAAGGATGACCTCTTGAAGTTTCTCAGAGGTTTCAGGGGCGTGGATAGCGTAAATGGTCCAATTAGCACTGGGCTCGTAAGAGGAAACATTTAAACGGCTGCGCACATCATAAGACAAGCCTTCGCTGACACGAACGCGATTCCAAAGCCGTGAGGTTTCGGATTGACCTAACAGGTAGTTAGCTAAATAAAGGGGCACAAAGTCAGGATCGCTGTCTTGCAGTTCCAGAGACAACGTCTCTATAAAGAAAGCATTGGCTTTATCTGGCGTGTCCAAAACAAAGTGGGCTGCTTCTATGGACTGATGCGGATCGGCTGCACGTTCGAAAGCAGGGGCCTTGCGCCAATTGTTTAAGCCGTCTTTTAAGGCCGCTTTAACGGCTTCGGGATCAAAACTACCTGTAGCGCTAAAGCGAATGTCACCGGCGCCATAAAAGCGGTCATGGAAGGCCAGTAAGTCAGCTTGGCTGAGGGCTCGTACGCTTTCTTCGGACTCTTCAAAGGAAGGGGTGTAGCGTATATCGTCTTTAGGCCAAGTATTGAGGTGACGACCAAGCTCTTGCGTTGCAATAGCGGAAGGTTCTGTACGCGCATTGCTAATACGAGTGAGACGTTGGGCTTTGTATTTATCTAGCTCCGCGGCGGGGAAGTTGGCTTCGCGTAAGACCTCCGTGACAGCGGCAATGACGGCAGGTAGATTGTCACGGGTGGTTTCAATGCTGACCTCGGCACCGTTGGCTCCACCGTTAAAGTGGACTGAGGCTTGTAGTTCAGTGAAACGATCTTCAATTTGTTGACGGTCACGTTGCTGGGTGCCATGGGGCAGTAAATCCGCGGTAGCCGTGCCAATAAAAGAGCTGCCTTTTAAGGATTCTGGGTCTCCAAAACGTACCGATAAAATGGCATTGACACGATCCCCACGCGTGGGTTTAGGCAAGAGAGCGACTTTTATTTCGCCTAAGTCCTGATCCAGTTGGATGGGTTCGCGTAGTGTGGTTTCATTGATATGTTGTGGCGTGGGATCAAAGTGTTCTGCCAAGCTGGCATTATCTTTGCCGGTATAGCCCTCAAGTAAAGCTTCTACATCTGGTGTGGTGGTCCCGGGTGCACGAGCTGGGCTGTCTGTAGGAATATACAAACCATTGGTTCGGTTGTCTGCGACTAACCATTTTTTTAGTTCCGCTTTAACCGTTTCTAATTGAGCTTGTTCGACTTGATCTCGTTGCCAGAAAAACAAACGCCAGTCTCCTGAAGCGGCGCTTTCAGAAAGAGCGGAGGCGAGCGAAGCTGGGGCGGCATAAGCCTGAGCCCAGCTGTTGAGCCATTGGTTACGAATGCGCTCTAAGTCTTCTTCAGTGACTTGACCGCTGTGCTGCTCAAGGGTGTCATTCAGAACGGTTAAGGCTTGTTGTTGGTCCATGCCTTCTTGGAGTTCAGCTAGAAAAAGCGCATAGCCTGGCTGTCTTAAACCGGCGGCATAACCGAAGGCACTAGTGCTGAGTTTTTGCTCAACTAGATTTTTATACAATAAGCCTGAAGGTGTACTGCTAAGCATGGCGACGCCTAAGCTTAGCGGGGTGAACTGTGGGCTGGCCTCGGCGGGAATATGATAAAGCGCCCCCACCAATGGCGAGCCTCCATGACGTCGAACTGTGACCGAGAGAGCGCCGTCTTGGACGGGTTCGTCGGTGTACTCAGGCGGCAAGGAGCGCGCTGGTTTTTCTATGGAGTTAAATTGTTTGGCAATATGCTCTAGGGTAGCGTCTTCATCAAAGCGACCACTGACAATGAGTACTGCATTGTCAGGTTGGTAGTACAGCTTATAAAAAGCACGTAATTGTTCTATGTCGACTTGCTCTACGTCTGAGCGGGCACCAATCGTGCTTTTACCGTAGTTATGCCACTGAAAAGCGGCTGCTTGCATTTTTTGAATTAGAACACGAAATGGGCTGTTTTCACCGCGTTCCATTTCATTGCGCACCACTGTCATTTCAGCGTCAAGGTCGGCTCTGGAAATAGTGGCATTGATCATAACATCCGCTTGCCAGTCCAAATACCAGTTTAAGGTTTCAGGATTTGCAGCAAAAGTCGCGTAATAGTTGGTGCGGTCTAAGGACGTCGTGCCATTCGCAGCTAGGCCTCGTTTAGAAAACTCGCCTAAGGCGTTGGGCATGGTGGGGGTGCCACGAAACAGCATGTGTTCCAGTAAATGGGCCATCCCTGTTTGGCCATAGTTTTCATGACGAGAACCCACCAAGTAAGTCATGTTGACTGTGGTGTTTGGCCGTGAGGCATCTGGGGCAAACAACACTTTTAAACCATTGTCTAACTGGTACTCAGTTACGCCTTCCACACTTGTGATTTCTTTGACGCCAGACGGTAAGGCGTACAGCAAACTAGGAGCCAAAGCACCTAGTAAAACAAGGTATTTGGAGGATTTTTTTAAACGGTATAGGGCAGAGAACATACGTTTTTAGCCTCAGTTATTTGGTTAGATGTTGCATAGCGGATTCAAGACCACGTACTGTGACAGGGTACATGCAGTCGTTGGTGAGTTGCCGAATCATAAACAGAGATTGATGGTACATCCAGTTTTGTGCTTGGCTTGGATTAAGCCAAACAAGCTTAGGCCATTTGTCTATAAAGCGTTGAAGCCATACGGCACCCGCTTCGGCATTGTGGTGTTCTACAGAGCCTCCGGGGTGACTCAGTTCCAGAGGGCTCATGGTGGCATCCCCTACAAAAATAACGCGCCAGTCCTCGTTATATTTGGCCAAGACCTCAGTAGTGGGGACCCGTTCATCAAATCGTCTTTGATTATGGCGCCATAACCATTCGTAGGGACAGTTATGAAAATAAAAGACCTCTAGGTGTTTGTATTCACTGCGAGCAGCGGAAAATAATTCTTCGACTTGGCGTATATAAAAATCCATACTGCCACCCACGTCTAAAAGCATTAATACTTTAACCGCATTGCGGCGCTCGGCCCGCATTTTAATATCCAGTAAGCCAGCTTGTTGGGCGGTATTGTGTATGGTGGCGGGCAAGTCCAGCTCAGTGGCCTGACCATCGCGAGCAAACCGGCGTAAACGCCGTAGAGCCACTTTGAAATTTCTGGTGCCTAGCTGGAGCTGGTCATCGTAGTCTTGGTAATGGCGCTCTTCCCAGACTTTCACTGCGGTACGGTGCCCGGCAGAAGGGCCGCCCACCCGTATGCCTTGAGGATGATAGCCGCCATGGCCAAAGGGAGAGCTGCCGCCTGTGCCCACCCATTTGTTGCCGCCAGCATGGCGTTCTTTTTGTTCGGCTAGGGTTTTCTTAAAAAGTTCAATCAGTTCAGCTAAGTCGTGTTTTTTTAATTTAGCTTTATCCTCGGCCGAGAGTTGTTTTTGCATGGTTTTAACTAACCAGTCGGCCGGCAGGGTTTGGCCTTGGGCGATGTCTTTAGATATGAGTTCGTAAAACTGACTGAACGCTTTATCGTAGCGATCAAACTGGCTTTCATCTTTAATGAGGATTAAGCGTGCCAGATAATAAAAATCATCTAAAGAAAGGGCGGTGGCTGAGCTACAGAGGCTTTGCACCAACATCATGAATTCTTGAATAGAAACAGGTAGTTGGTGTTGGCGTAAAAAATAAAAAAAACGAATAAGCATAGTTGAATTAACGACCGTAGCGCGCGATACGATCCAGTAAGGCCATATCGTGTTCGTTTTTGATCAGCGCCCCGATTAAAGGAGCCTGCGCCTGTGCTGCGCTGCGAATGGTCTCTGCGTCTACCTCATGGCTTAGCAGGAGTGCTAACCAGTCTAAAAACTCAGAGGTAGAGGGTTTTTTCTTTAAGCCTGGAGCATTGCGTAAGGCATAAAAACTGCTTAAAGCCGCCTCTAAGAGCTCTGTATTTAATTGAGGGAAATGCACAGAGACGATTTCACTCAGGGTTTGCGGTTCGGGGAATCGAATGTAATGAAAAAAGCAACGACGTAAAAAGGCGTCAGGCAGTTCTTTTTCGTTGTTAGAGGTAATGATGATGAGGGGGCGATGTTTGGCGCGAATGGTCTGTTGGGTTTCATAGACATGAAACTCCATTTTGTCTATTTCGCGTAATAAATCATTGGGAAATTCGATATCGGCTTTGTCAATTTCATCAATTAACAGCACGGAGGGCTCATCGGATTCAAACGCGTCCCACAAGGCTCCTTTCACGATGTAGTTGGCTATGTGGTGTACACGCTCGTCACCCAGTTGAGAATCGCGCAAACGGGAAACGGCGTCATATTCATAAAGCCCTTGCTGTGCTTTAGTGGTGGACTTGATATGCCATTGTAATAAAGGGCGCCCCAAGGCAGCCGCTACCTCTTCGGCTAACAAGGTTTTACCGGTGCCCGGTTCACCTTTTAACAGTAAGGGGCGCTCTAGTGTTAGGGCGGCATTCACGGCTAAACGTAAATCGTCCGTGGCAATATAGCGGTCTGTTCCTGCAAATTGCATAGAGTTTTTCATCCTAGTTCTAAAGAAGAATTAAGTAGTCGCATGACGCTGAATTAACTCGATGTAGCGTTCGTTGTCTAGGGGTTTGTTCAGGCGTTGTGCCTCCCAAATGACTTCGCCTAGGGCTTCCATGATGCGATGGCTGGCTTCGTGAGGCTCCAAAGTGGCCACTAGGCGGTCATAGGCATTTTTAATACCAGGAGGCTGGTTTATAGAGAGTTGCTCTTGGATGGCCAGATGCATAGAGAGGTGCAAAAAGGGATTGGTTTGACCTTTTTCCACGGTGTAGTCTTGATTTACGGCATCAGGGTCTTCGAGTAGTTGATGGTACTCGGGATGCTGTTGCACTAAGTTAACGGCCATATTTTCCAGAGGACTGAGCAGTTGTTTTTGTCTGTATTTGCTCCAGGCTTCGATGAAAAATTGCCGAACTTGTTCTCGTGAGGGGTTAAACATAATGGGTCCACAAGCTAAAAGAGATCATAGTGTAATGCTAGAGCCTTAAATGAGTTTTGTCTTGTTTGGTTGGTAATTGAGTGGGGGATTTGCTTTGAGCGGGTTGTTTTGTCTAATCTTTGAAAAAAATCAATGCTATTTTTCGTCATTTTGGCCGTTTTAGGCTAAACTCTTATATAAGACTAACGACTCAGATAAAGCAGTTTTGTTTTATCTTCCCTGTTCAAACTACTGGAGCATCCATGTCTTATCAGCATATTAAAGTCCCTGCTCAGGGCGAAAAAATTACGGTCAATGCCGATTTCTCATTGAATGTACCTAACGAGCCTGTGATTCCTTACATCGAAGGTGACGGGATTGGGGTAGATATTTCTCCTGTCATGATCGACGTTGTGGATGCGGCAGTTGCCAAAGCATACGGCGGCGAGAAAAAAATTCACTGGATGGAAGTTTTCGCGGGTGAAAAATCCACTCAGGTTTACGGCCCAGACGTTTGGTTGCCCGAAGAAACCCTAGACGCTGTTAAAGACTACGTAGTGTCCATCAAAGGTCCGTTAACTACACCAGTAGGTGGTGGTATTCGTTCCTTGAACGTGGCTTTGCGTCAGCAACTAGACCTTTATGTTTGTTTGCGTCCAGTGCGTTACTTCAACGGCGTGCCTTCCCCAGTGAAAGAGCCTGAGAAAACCGACATGGCTATCTTCCGTGAAAACTCCGAAGATATCTACGCGGGTATCGAGTTCGAAGCCGAATCCCCTAACGCTAAAAAACTGATCGAGTTCCTACAAAACGAACTAGGTGTAACGCAAATCCGTTTCCCTAATACGTCTGGTATTGGTGTAAAACCCGTATCCAAAGAAGGCACACAGCGTTTGGTACGTAAAGCCATTCAGTACGCTATCGATAACGACAAGCCTTCCGTGACCATCGTTCACAAAGGCAACATCATGAAGTTCACCGAAGGTGGTTTCCGTGACTGGAGCTACGACTTGGCTCTGAAAGAGTTCGGTGCAGAACTGATCGATGGCGGCCCATGGTGCAAAATCAAAAACCCGAAAAACGGCAAAGACATCATCATCAAAGATTCCATTGCTGATGCGTTCTTGCAGCAAATCTTGTTGCGTCCAGCCGAGTACAG
>CANROS010000011.1 GCA_947632305.1 uncultured Paenalcaligenes sp.
AGGTCCTACCGAAGTATTACGTACGACTTTGGCGCGTCAACTCCTAAAAAACTACAGCTAAGAAGGTAGAGCAATGAAAGAGGCATTAAACGATATCTTAGTGATTGAGTTGGGGACGGTATTAACGGCTCCGCTAGCAGGGATGATGTTGGCCGATTTAGGGGCTCGCGTGATTAAGGTAGAGCACCCCAATGGTGGTGACCCCTTTAGACGTCATGCGGGTGAGTTGTATAGTCCCCATTTTGTGGCTTACAACCGTAATAAAGAAAGTATTCAAATTGATTTGCAAAGTGAGCAAGGCAAAGCAGACTTGGCCACTTTGATTCAGCAGGCCGATGTGCTGTTAGATAATTACCGTTATGGTGTGTTGCAGCGTTTAGGTTTTGATGAGGCCAGACTAAAAGAGCTGAATCCTAAATTGGTTCAGTGTTCTATTACCGGATTTGGTGTGGGTGGTCCGTATCAGGATCGTCCTTGTTATGATGCGGTTGCCGTTGCGCTGTCAGGCATTAGTAGCCAGATTATTGATCCAGAAAATCCAGTAGTGAGTGGTCCGTCTTTGTCGGACAACATTACGGGTATGTATGCGGCTTACGGTATTTTAGGTGCGTTGTATAACCGCAGCCGTACAGGTGAAGGCGCCAGAGTAGAAATCAATATGTTAGAGGCTTCTATTGCGTTTTCTCCTGAGGGCTTTTCGCAATACACCCGTCAGGGCATGATTCCTCAGCCGTTGTCTCGTGTGGCTATTTCGCAGTCCTATGCATTCCGTTGTGCAGATGATCGCTTGGTTTCTGTGCATTTGTCTTCTGTAGAAAAATTCTGGCAAGGTTTTATTCAAGCCATTGAGCGTAGTGATCTATTAGAAGATGAGCGTTTTGCTACGCCGCCTTTACGTACACAGCATTACACCGAGTTAGCACAGCTTTTGGGTGAAACCTTTGCGACCAAAACCCGCGCTGAATGGTGCGAGCGTTTAGAGGCGCAAGATGTACCTTTTGCGCCAGTTAATAATGTGCCCGAAGTGATGGCTGATCCACAGGTAAACCACTTGCAGACTTTCTATGAAGTGGAGCATCCAGAACGAGGCACTTTAACCGCGATTCATCGTCCGGTACGTATTAATGGTGAACGTGGCCCCGCGAATCAGGCTGCGCCTACGTTGGGCGAACATAGTGCTGCCATTCGAAGTGAGTTTGGCCTTTCCTGAAATTTGCTGCCGTGACTGTGATGCAGTAGCACCTAAAACGAGTAGATCCAATGAGTAAATTAAACCTTTCTGTCGCTATAGGAAACTATGACCGTTGCCGTCCATTGATGGATGGTGCCGTGCAGATTGATGGGGTAGACCCCGTTTTTATGGCCTTGTCGCCAGAAGAGATTTTTTTCCGTGCTTTTCGTGGCCAAGAGTTCGATATTTGTGAGTTATCGCTGTCAAGCTCAACGGTTCAGGTGGCAAATGGCACCTTTCCGTATGTAGGGATTCCGGTCTTTTTATCGCGCGCTTTTCGTCATACCTCTATGTACTGTAGGACAGACCGTATTCAAAAACCTGAAGACCTTCGTGGTAAAAAAATTGGTTTGCCTGAATATCAACTGACCGCTAACGTGTGGGCACGTGCCATTTTGCAAGATGATTATGGTCTTGCTCCCTCTGATGTAACGTGGGTGCGTGGTGGTATTTCCCATGCTGGCCGCCCTGAAAAGATCAAAATCCAATTGCCACCGAATGTGAAGCTGGAAGATGCACCCGAAGGTGAAACCATTTCCAGTTTATTGGCAAAGGGTGAAATCGATGGCTATATTGCGCCGCGTCCTCCTGATGTACCAGCAGGTACCCCCAATTTGGGCTGGTTGTTTAGAGATCCAGTTGAAGCGGCTAAAGATTATTACCGTCGTACGAAAAATTTCCCCATTATGCATATTTTGGGTGTGCGTCGTGAAATTGCAGAACAACACCCTTGGTTACCTGGGGCGATTTATAAAGCCTTTGCCGAATCCAAGCGTTTAGCGATTGAGCATTTGTCTGATACCTCAGCGACCAAAATTACATTGCCCTTTGCTGAAGAACGCCTTCAAGAAGCGCGCGATTTAATGGGCGAGGATTACTGGTCTTATGGCATAGATGCTAATCGTCATACCTTGGAATATTTTTTCCGTCATCACTACGAGCAAGGCTTGTCTTCGCGTCTAGTGACTCCCGAAGACGTATTTCACCCCGGCACATTTGAAAGCTATAGTTTATAAGGACTGAAGCATGTCATTGAAAAGCGAAGCAATCCGGCAGCAGTGGCACCAGGCCAAACTGGCTCCTTTGTGGGAAAGCCAAAACGCCCATAAAGAACAAGACAATAAGGTTCCTACTCATATTTGGCGCTGGCAAGAAATGCGTCCTTTGATTGAGTATGCCTTTCAAGAAACGTCGCCTGCCGCGGTGCAACGTCGTGTCTTGCAAATGTTAAGCCCGCGCTCGGCTTCGCTGGACGATGAGTACACGGTGGGCAATATTCTAGCCGCCTATCAATGCTTATTGCCGGGTGAAACCGCGCGTCCCCATCGTCATACCATGAACGCATTGCGTTTTATGTTGGAAGGCACGGGTGCGGTGACTTTAGTGGATGGCAAAGAGTGCCCGATGAATTTCGGGGACTTGGTCTTAACGCCTGGGATGGCTTGGCATGAACACCGCCACGACGGCAGCGAGCCAGTGGTTTGGTTAGACGTATTAGATGTGCCGTTACACATGTATTTGGGCTCAGTGGTTTTCCAGCCTGGGCCAATGGATCCCGTACCAGTCACTATGGCTGATGCGGCTTTTGCTTCGCCTAATATCGCTCCCTGTGTGACTTATGGTGCACCGGGACGCTCTCCGGTGTTTAGGTATCCCTATGAGGACGCTGTAAACGCCTTGCGCCATGCTCCTGCTTCAGCTGATGGGATACGCCGCGTGCGGTATATCAATCCGTTGACAGGTCAGGGGGCGATGCCCTTACTTGACACCATGATGCTGGAATTAAATGCCCAGCAGTGGTCTGTGCCAACCCAAACCAATGCGAACCAAGTAATCGCAGTGGTAGAGGGCGAAGGCGAAAGCTTGGTCGGCGACACGCGCTTTAGCTGGAAAGCACGCGATGTGTTTACCATCCCGCAACATAGTTGGGCCTCTCATGTGGCTCTATCCGGTAATGCGCGCTTTTTTGTGGTGTCGGATGCCGATGTGTTACGCCGCTTAAATGTGCTCACTGAGCAAACACAAGAAACACCTTGATGATTGAGGTAGAAGATGAAAATTTGTTGGTTTAATAATGATCTCTTAGGCGTAGTAGAGCAAGATCGCGTCTATGATGTGAGCGTAGCCTTGCAAGCTTTGCCTGCACCGAGCTACCCCAACCGATCGGGTGATTTAGTGATGGCGCACCTAGACCTGTTGCGCGACGCCATTCAACAAGCGTTACCTACGGCAGAATCCTATGCTGTCGACAGCGTGCAGTTTTTAAGTCCTGTCGCTAACCCTGGAAAAATTATCGGGGTGCCGGTTAATTACCAAAAGCACGTGGAAGAGGCCGCAGCAGATCTAGCTACTTTTACGCAACGTGAAACCGGTAGTGTGTTGGAACAAGGTTTCTTTTTAAAGGCGGCTAGTTCACTGATTGGCTGTAGTCAGACAATCAATATCAGCATGCCTGAGCGTTTAACACACCATGAAATTGAGCTAGGTTTGGTGATTGGTAAAACGGCTAAAAACGTCACAGAAGAAGAGGCTTTCTCCTATGTAGCGGGTTATGCCATTGCTTTGGATATGACGGTACGCGGCGCTGAGGATCGTTCTTTGCGTAAATCGTTAGATACGTATTCTGTGTTAGGCCCTTGGTTAGTCACGGCGGATGAAATTGCCAATCCCCAGCAGTTGGATTTACGTTTACAAGTCAATGGGCAAGATCGTCAGGTAGCTAACACAGCAGAAATGATCGTGTATATAGCTGAACAAATTGCTTGGGCTTCCAAGTTCTATACTTTAGAGCCGGGCGACATCATTATGACTGGCACCTGCGAAGGCGTAGGGCCGGTGGTAGCTGGCGATGTTATTCGTGCAGAGATTGAAGCCATTGGCACGATGGAAGTCCGTGTATTAAACGAGGTCTAGTATCATGAGCACAACCACCAAAAATCAACTCGAGTTACGTGTACAGTCTATTACCTATGCGGCCCAAGGCACGTATTTGGTTGAGCTCTGTGCCCCCGATGGCAGCATTTTGCCAGCAGTCAGCCCCGGTGCTCATATTGATTTGCATCTGGCCAATGGATTGGTGCGTTCGTACTCGTTGGTGCACGCCGAGCCTAACCCCCAACGTTATGTGGTGGGGGTTAAGTTAGACGCGGCCAGTCGTGGTGGTTCACGCTATGTCCATGAACAACTACGCGTGGGGTCTTTGTTACTAGTTTCTGAGCCACGTAATCTTTTCCCCTTAAACCTAGAGGCCAAACACACTGTGCTGATAGCGGGTGGGATTGGTATTACACCTATCTGGTGTATGGCGCAGTTCTTAGAGCAAGCAGGGGCCTCGTGGGAGCTATGGTATAGCGTGCGCACACGTGCGGATGCGGCTTTCTTAAAGCAAATAGCGGCTTTAGGCGACAAAGTCCACTTGCACGTGGATGATGAAGTCGGTCAGATCCTAGATCTACAGGGAATTATTGACGCTGCTGCTCCAGACTCCCACCTTTATTGTTGTGGTCCTACGCCTATGTTGGATGCGTACGAGCTGGCTGCGGCGGATCGTGATCCCGAGACCGTTCACATCGAGCGTTTCTCAGCCAAGGAAGCCGTTGCTTTAGATGGTGGGTTTGTGGTGTCTTTAGCTCGCAGTGGTCTGGAGATTCCTGTGCCCGCCGGTTCTAGTATTTTGGATGTGCTCTTAGATCAAGGGGTTTCCATTGATTACTCTTGCCAAGAAGGGATTTGTGGTTGTTGTGAGGTCGCTGTTTTAGAGGGCGATGTGGATCACCGTGACGCAATCCTGAGTGAAAAAGAGCGCGCAGCCAACAAAACCATGATGGTGTGCTGTTCAGGTGCACGCAGTCAACGTTTGGTGTTGGATATTTAATATCAGCTAGCGTTTACCACATGCTGCTGCCATGATTTTTCTAGTTGGGCTTGGCTTAGGTTGCGTACCAAAAGCAGTAAACCCATGTCGGAGCTAGGAGCGGTGTCTTGGGTAGAAAAAGTAGGCACGCCAATGACACCGCGCGCTGCATGCACGATGACCAAGCCATGGGCAGTTTGTAATAAGCCTTTGGCACGTAAGATGTCATGTTGATGCGCAAACGTGAGTGAACCAAACCAGAGAGCAAAAGCCGTCCAGTTTATGGTTTGATCGTAAGGAATCCAAACGGATTGGACCTCTTCAGAGTGATCCGAAGCAGTTAAGGCGCTGATATCCACCGCAGCTAAGGGTGAAAAGCGGGGCAAAGGCTGAGGGATGCCTAAGGCCGTAATAGCGAGTTTAGCGCTAGGATTCAGACGAGCTGCAGTGGCTAGGGTAGTGTGTAGTTGCTTTTCATCAGCTAGGTCTGCCTTAGTGACGATGACTTGCTCGCATTGCTGCAGCTGTTTTCTGGCTAAAGGTTCGTGAATTAGATCCCCTATACCCCGTACCGCATCAATGGTGGTAACGCTATTATCGACTCGTAAATTAGCGGTTAAAACGGGATCGTTATCAATGGCGTGTAGAATATTGGCGGGGTCGGCTAACCCGTTTAGCTCTAGCACAATGCGCTCCATCGCTTTGGGGTGTTGATGATGCAAAGAACACAATTGACGTAGCTTTGTTACCAGTTCCGAGCGTTTTTCACAGCAGGCGCAGCCACCCAGCAGCACATGCAGATTGCCCTGCATAAAGGCCAAATCTGGAGCTGTCACCCCTAAGTCATTAATTAGAACATGAACCTTGGGTTGTTCTAGTACAGAGCTTAACAACGTCGTTTTACCAGAACCTAGAAAGCCACCCACAATAATAAGGCTCAGACGACTGTTTTGTGCCAAGTTGGATTGAAAGAGCAGGGAGTGCTGAGCCATAGGGTTAAATGGTAGCGGAAAGCGGGTCGTAAGGAGCACCGAGTAGCCGTGCTACAGCCGGCCACACATGACCTATATCTATAATAAACTCACTACGGCCATCTGGGGTTTGGAGGGTCAAGCCTGGTGAACTGTGATTGGCATGAATACGTATAGGTAAATGGGCTAAGTGTTGTGACAATAGCTGAATTTGCCTGTGGCGTTCTTGAACCACTTGGGCAGTAGATAAATCCACACCCACCATAAACCATCTAGATGGCGGTACGGGAGTACCGCACATTCCACACATAGAGAGTCTCCTAGTAGTCGAGCGGTCGTTCTGTACCGCTAAAAGGATAGCGCTGCTTGAAATCGGTGGTGATGTCTTCCATGGTGGCCCATTCTACGCCCTCGTGACTATTGATGTACTCGATAAGACGTTCGAGCATGAGGAGGACTTGGGGGCGGCCACTGACGTCAGGGTGGACGGTGATAGGGAATACGCCGTAGTCGAGTTCGCGATACATCCAGTCGAATTGATCACGCCACATTTGTTCAATATCACGTGGATTGACAAAGCCATGGCTATTAGGGGAGGCCTTGATAAACATCATGGGAGGCAAATCGTCTACGTACCAGTTAGCGCAGATCTCAACCAGCTCTACTTCTTTGCCGTGTAAGAGTGGTTTCATCCACTGATCTGGTGTTTTAGAGTAATCGATTTTGGTCCAACTGTCGCCACTACGCGCGTAGAGAGGAACAAAGTCTTTGTAGCTTTGGCTGTGGTCGTAGGTAAAACCATGCTTGAGTAACAAGTCTATGGTGTTTTCGGACATTTCCCACCAAGGAGCCACATAGCCCCGTGGGGTTTTGCCTGAGAGCTTTTCAATGAGCTCGATGGATTTGAGCAGCACGCTTTCTTCTTGGGACGCTGTCATGGCGACGGGGTTTTCGTGGGAGTAGCCGTGGGCGCCGATCTCGTGCCCGGCACTGACTACCATTTTGCATTCATTCGGAAAGGTTTCGATGCTGTGCCCAGGAATAAACCAGCTGGTTTTTATATTGTAGCGATCGAAGAGTTTGAGTAAGCGTGGAATGCCGACTTGGCCAGCAAAGACGCCACGTTGGATATCAGAGGGAGAATCAGCTCCACCATAAGAGCCTAGCCAACCAGCAACTGCATCTACATCTACCCCAAAACTGGCAAAGATTTTCTTTGTCATAACTCCTCCGCTTGTTGGTATAAGAACAGCTATGAAAATAGCATAGCTAGCCTTGAAGTCATTAGCAAGACATAGGAATGAAAAAGGTAGGAGTTGAACGGGCAGGTAGACCAAGGCGTAGACGTTGCGCATGCGACAAGCCTTGATGTAGTGCTAGAGTAGAGGGGTTAAGACGTGATTTTGGTCAAGTCT
The DNA here is from genome assembly GCA_947632305.1 of uncultured Paenalcaligenes sp. Taxonomy (GTDB): domain Bacteria; phylum Pseudomonadota; class Gammaproteobacteria; order Burkholderiales; family Burkholderiaceae_B; genus Paenalcaligenes. The sequence continues at coordinate 7,471 of CANROS010000011.1, forward strand.
ATATGTATTTAGGGCCTGTTTCACGCGATTGACATGTGAGAATAGGATACTGTAACTCTTTTTATTGTGCCTGCGCTTGCTCATTTCATGTGGATTGCTTTATTAAAGAGAAGTGATTGGCGTTTGCTGCGAGCAGCGACTGCCGTGCTTTCGCTCATTGTGTTATTGCTTGTTTGGGGTTTTAACTTCCAACGGTTAGCAACCCATAAAACACAGGCGCTAGAGGCCGCTCAAACCCAGCAGAATAATCTCGCCATCATTGTCGCTGACAACTTTAAACAACTGTTAGATAGTGCCCGTTTTATTGCCCTAGCCTCTGAAGAGTGGTGGGATGGTTCACCCCACGAGGTCGCGAATCGCTTGTCTGCCATGAGCGCAGCAAACCCGGCTTTTCTGCGGGTCGCGCTTTATGATACTGAAGCGAGACGTATTTATAGCTCTACGCCCATTCCTGATGATGAGTTTTTATTAGCAGAGGTAAAGCAGGCCTTGCTGACATTACCTGCTATGGGATTGAAAAGCATGACGATGCCGGATGTACCCACTTCGCCCGAAGAGGCCTGGCATAAACCGTTGTTGTTTCCTGTAGGCAAGCCCGATTCTGCTCCTAAAGGTTTACTGATGGTAACACTAGACCTAGGCTATCTTTTGAAGGTGTATCAGCACATCAAGTTTGGTGCCTCGGGGGTGATTCATATTTTGAATGAAGATACCCAAGAGATACTAGAATGGCGCCCTGAGGGGTTGGTGCTAAATAATAAAAAACGCCATTTTAGGGTCTTCGCAGATCAGTCTGCCGCCGTGGGGACCCTGAAGACGGATTTGTTTCAGGATGGGCAAACGTATCTATCTAGTTTTAACTATGTAGAGGGCTTTCCTTTTTTACTCGTGGTCAGCCGAAGCATAGAAGGCATTTTAAAACCGTATCAGAAATCAACCCTGCATTCATTTTCTACGCTGGGGATTTTAACCCTCATCATTGCGACAGCCCTTTATTTTATAGCCAGAGGCATTGCTCAGCATGGCAAGCTATTTAGTGCCTTGATTGCCGCTGATGAAAAAAACCGTTCTCTTATTACGCGTCTTGAAGATGAAAAAAAACGTGCTTTTAGGTTGGCGGCCCGTGATCATCTGACGGGCTTGTCTAACCGCCGCACCTTTAATAAGTTAGCGCAGGAAGATTTGGAGAATGCCAGACAGCAACATGGCTATTATGCGTTGATGTATCTAGATTTAGATCGCTTTAAATTGGTCAACGACACGTTAGGGCACCATGTGGGTGATATATTGCTGCAAACGGTGGCAAAACGGTTACAAGCTGCGCTGCGCGATACCGATATTGTGGCTAGATTAGGGGGCGATGAGTTTGCCATTTTGTTGAGAGGGCTTGAGTCCATTGATCAGCTTTCCTTGATCGCAGACAGAATCATCAAACAAGTCAGTCAGCCGGTAACAACTCAAGATGGACAAGAAATCCACGTTAGCCCGAGCATAGGTATTGCCATTTTTCCCCGTGATGGAGAAGATTTTGATACCTTGTGTCAGAGTGCAGATGCCGCTATGTACGAGTCGAAACGCAAGGGGCGCAGTACCTATACGTATTATAAGACGGGCTTAAAACCGTCGAGCGAACGGCGCTTTAAGCTGGAGCAGCGTCTGCCCAAAGCAATAGCAGAAGGTGAATTAGTGCTGCATTATCAGCCCAAGGTGAGGCTGTCTGATTTTCAAATTATAGGCTTTGAGGCGTTGGTGCGTTGGCAGCATCCAGAGTTTGGCCTAGTTTATCCCGATGATTTTATTTCCTTGGCAGAAGAAACAGGCTTGATTGTAGCGTTAGGGGAGTGGGTAGCGCGCTCGTGTTGCTTGCAACAAGCGCGTTGGCAAGCAGAGGGTTTAGATTGCGTACCGATTGCTATCAATATCTCACCTGTGCAGTTGCAGCACGAAGAGCTGCCCAGTTATATCCAGAGCTTACTGACTGAATTTGAGCTGGACGCGGCTTTGCTTGAGATCGAAATCACCGAAACAGTATTGCTCAAGTCGATGGATACAGCTGTTCAGGTGCTTCGAGAGCTTAAGGACTTGGGGGTGCAAATAGCCTTGGATGACTTTGGCAGTGGTTTTTCAAGTTTGAGCTATGTGCGCACTTTACCTATTCACACGATTAAGATCGACAAGCAGTTTATCCGTGATATTCGTAATAGTACTCAAGATGCTGTTTTGGTGGCTTCCATCATTTCATTGGCGCATAACCTAGGGATGCGAGTCATAGTAGAAGGGGTAGAAACGCTTGAGCAGCTCATTTATTTGAAAACGGCAGGGTGTAATAAGGCTCAAGGTTATTATTTCAGCCGGCCTGTGCCAGCGGATCAGGCTCGTGATTTATTGCGTGGCGGTGTGATTGCACCTGCATCAGGAAACCTATGAAAAAACTAATATTCTGGCTTTGTGGTGTGGTTTTCTTTGCTGTGACTGCGGGCGCAGCTCAAGCACAAAAGTGCCGTGATCCTGCTACGCTGCGTCTAGCTGTTATACCGCAAATGAAAAACCAGCTAGAGCAGGGGCGGTATGATGTGCTGGTGAATGTGCTGCAAGCGGACTTGGTTCGTGATGTGGTGTTGGTGACAGCCGGCTCTTATAGCGCTGTGATTGAAGGCTTACTTGATGGCAGTGTGGATTTGGCTGAGTTGGGCGCTGGTTCGTACGTGACAGCCAAAGAGCGAGGTGCTGCTATTACCGCTTTCGCCTCCTTGCACAGCCAAATGGATGCCGAGGGGCCAGAGAGTTACCATTCAGTCTTGGTGACGCGTCAGGATGCTGGCATTCGTTCATTGGAGGCCTTACGTGGTTCAGCCCTCAGCTTGGTGGATCCGGTTAGTACTTCGGGGGGCATCGTGCCTAGGGCAGCGGTGCCGCGCCTGACAGGGCTGCCTCTAGAAAGTTGGTTTGGCCGGATCTCTTTTGCTGGCTCGCATGATTTAGCCATAGAGGCTGTGCTTGCTGGCCGTGTTGCTGCTGCTTTTGTGGCTGGTAGCCGGGTCGAAAAAGGGATCCACAATGGTAAACCCTTAAAGAAAGTACTGCGTGTATTATGGCGTTCAGAGCCTATTCCGTTTGATCCGTTTGTGTATCAGTCGGATCTATGTGAACCCTTAAAACAAATGATCCAGCGTGTTTTTTTGGAACGACAAGACAGCCTAAAGCCTTTCTTTAGCTGGCGTAACAAGCAAGGTTTTGTGCCCGTTTCAGATGATGATTATCAGTTCTTGCTGTCCACGCCCTCTGTGGTCGGGAGACCGTAGTACAGCAGGGGCTACCAATCAGGCCGTGCACTAATAGCCAAGCAGTGCCGCAATTGTTTCAGAAAAGCAAAACGCCAATCCCGAAGGATTGGCGTTTTGTTTATATCTGGTGCCGGCTAAAGGAGTTGAACCCTCGACCTTCGCATTACAAGTGCGCTGCTCTACCAACTGAGCTAAGCCGGCTAAAAAATATATTATAGTAGCTGCATTTTAAAAAAGCAACTTTTATTTAACGATTTTTAGATGACCGCGATCTGGTGCGGGATCTTTGGGGTCTGAGTCTTCCGGCGCAGGCTGAGAAGACCCAGACTCTGCCTCTAAATAAGGTGCGGAGGGGCTGACCTCAAACCCCATACCAGCTCCTGTCTCGCGAGCAAAAATAGCCGACACCGCTGCTACGGGGACGAAGATGTCTTCGGTCACCCCGTTAAAGCGGGCCTGAAACTCGATGTAGTCGTTACCCAGCATAAGCTGATTGGTAGCCAGCAGGCCTATGTTCAAGGTGATTTGACCATCTTGAATATGAGCTTGAGGGACTACGGTGTTTTCATCGACCTGAACCGCAATATGCGGCGTGTAGCCGTTATCGGTGCACCAGTCGTGCAAAGCGCGTAATAGATAGGGTTTGGTAGAGGTTTCGTTGGCAGACATATTAACGACGCATTACTTTTTCAGAAGGGGTTAAGGCTTCGATAAAGGCGGGGCGTGAAAACACACGCTCACCGTATTTTTGTATAGGTGCAGCGGATTTGGGAAGCTCAATGCCGTAGTGGTCTAAGCGCCAGAGTAAGGGCGCAATAGCGACATCCAGCATGGAGAATTCTTCGCCAAGCATGTATTTGTTTTTAGTAAGTATAGGGGCCAATTGGGCCAGACTATCGCGAATCTTTTGACGAGCTTGTTCTTGTGTTTTGGGGTCTGTGTCGTTGCGGTCCTCAAGGACGGAAACTTGAGAAAACAGCTCACGTTCAAAATTAAACAAGAATAAGCGAGTCCGTGCACGCATCGTAGGATCGGCAGGCATAAGCTGCGGATGAGGGAAGCGCTCATCAATGTATTCATTGATGATATTGGATTCGTACAAAATGAGTTCGCGCTCGACCAGAATAGGTACCTGGCCGTAAGGGTTCATAACCGAAATGTCTTCAGGCTTATTGTACAAATCGATATCGCGAACCTCGAAGTCCATGCCTTTTTCAAATAACACAAAGCGACAGCGTTGTGAAAAGGGGCAAGTCGTTCCAGAGTAGAGCACCATCATAGTATGGATTCCAGTCGTGAATAAAAAAGCAAAAAAGCCTAAGGCTTAAAACAGAAAGGCGGCCTACCCTAAATTAGAGTAGGCACGCATACCGAATAACAAGCAAAACGGGTTATTTGATGTCTTTCCAGTATTCTTTGTTCAAACGCCATGCGACGAAGAAGAACAAGAAGAGGAATAGCATCACGCCTACACCGATTTGTTTGCGCAGAGTCTGTACGGGTTCTGCCATCCATGCGAGGAAATTGCTGAGATCAGCCACATCGCTGTCAAACTGAGCCTGACGCTCTGGATTTACTGGGGTGATAACCACTGTATCAGAGTCATCGCCTGTGTAATTAGGTAGAACTTCAGAGTTGGCTGTGTGGAAACCAAACTGATCAATATCAGTAATGGTACGCACCCATTGCTCTGCACCGTCTATGTCGGCTAGGCCAATTTTAGTACGTTGTGCTGTAACAGGACCTTGTAGTTCCCACATGGCGTGAGGCATACCTACGCTTGGGAATACGGCGTTATCCCAACCGGTAGGACGGCCAGCGTCACGGTAGAAAGTACGTAAATAGGTATAAACGTAATCGGTACCAGTCGGGCCTAAGTTGACTGATTTTGCACGAGCAATGACAGACAAATCAGGCGGTGTGGTGCCGAACCATTTATTGCTGTCGGCAGGTGTCATAGCGATGGACATGGTGTCACCGATACGGTCCGTAGTGAAAAGCAAGTTTTTCTTGATTTCCTCTTCGGTTAAGCCGATATCAGTGAGCTTGTTGTAACGCATGGCGTTAGCGCTATGACAGTTTAGACAGTAGTTTACAAATAGCTTAGCGCCATTTTGTAGTGCCGGCAAATCATTGATGCGATTGGGCGCGCTATCGATTGCTCCGCCGCCGGCAGCGTGTGCCACGCTGCCTAAACTAAGAGCTAATGCCAGAGCGCCAAGGATTTTTTTAATCATGGTCATTCCGTGTTGTAAAGACGTTCTTAGTGGGCGCGGAAGGTTACGCGCTCGGGAACTGGCTTGAAGGTACCTAATTGGCTCCAAACCGGCATCAGGAAGAAGAAGGCAAGGTAAATAACCGTACCAATCTGACTGAGCAAGTTGTAAAGGTCGCTAGGTGGTTGAGTCCCTAAGAAACCCAACATCAAGAAGTTCACGATGAAGATCGCATACAGCGCTTTATGCCACGTTGGACGATAGCGAATGGATTTGACTGGGCTGTGATCTAACCAAGGTAGGAAGAACAAGATCACCACAGTACCACCCATAGCAACTACGCCCCAGAACTTCGCGTCGAAGACTTTTAAAGCGATAGCCACTGCAATCAAGATAGCAGGAACGATGATGCGCATTTTGCCAGGTAGCCCTTTGATCATGAACACAATAGCGGCCAAGACAGAAGCGCCAGCTAATAGCCATGTAAAGTCATCCGTGGTAGCACGCAACATGGAGTAGAAAGGGGTGAAATACCATACCGGAGCAATGTGCGGTGGGGTTTTCATCGGGTCAGCAGGGATAAAGTTGTTGAACTCGAGGAAGTAACCGCCCATTTCTGGGGCAAAGAACAGAATGGCTGCAAAAACAATCAAGAAGCCCGCCACACCTACGACGTCGTGTACTGAGTAGTAAGGGTGGAATGGAATACCGTCTAAAGGGATACCTTTTTCGTTTTTGGGACCGTCTTTAATTTCGATGCCGTCGGGGTTATTGGAGCCGACTTCATGCAACGCAATTAAGTGAGCGGCGACTAGACCAATCAGAACGAGTGGAATAGCAATAACGTGTAGGGCGAAGAAGCGGTTTAGCGTGGCGTCGGAAACAACGTAGTCACCACGAATCCAAATGGCTAGCTCTGGGCCAATAAAAGGAATGGCTGCAAAGAGGTTCACAATCACTTGGGCACCCCAGTAGGACATTTGACCCCAAGGGAGCAAGTAACCGAGGAAGGCTTCGGCCATCAAACAGAGGAAGATAGCCACACCGAAGATCCACACGAGTTCGCGGGGCTTGCGGTAAGAACCATAAAACAGACCACGTAGCATGTGTAAGTACACGACTACGAAGAACATGGAGGCACCGGTAGAGTGCATGTAGCGGATAAACCAGCCCCCTGGGACCTCGCGCATAATGTACTCGACGGAGGCAAAGGCAAGCTCAGCATCCGGTTTGTAGTTCATTACGAGAAAAATACCAGACACAATCTGAATAACCAGCACTAAGAGTGCTAGTGAGCCAAAGAAATACCAGAAGTTGAAATTCTTTGGGGCATAATATTCAGACATGTGCTCTTTGTAGAGTTTGGTAAGCGGGAAACGCTTATCAACCCACCCCAAGAGACCTGTTGTTTCAACAGTTTTGTCGTCAGCCATGAAACGGCTCCTTTACTCTTATATTTAATTAGACTGAATGACCTTAACCCTTGTGTGTATCGTCAACACCGATGATGACACGACTGCCGTCCGGTGAGAACTCATAAGGAGGAACTTCAAGGTTATCGGGAGCAGGTTTGTTGCTGAAGACACGACCTGCGAGATCGAATGTAGAACCATGGCAAGGGCATAAAAAGCCGCCATTCCAATTGGAAGGTAAACCAGGCTGAGCACCGTTTTCTAAACGAGGGGTAGGTGAGCAACCTAGGTGCGTACAAATACCAATACACACGAAGATCTCTGGACGACGTGAACGATATCCGTTTTGGGCGTATGGTGGTGTAAAACCTGCGCGGGTTGAATTAGGATCTGCGAGTTCACTGTCATTAGAAGCTAAGGCTGCTAGTTGACTTTCGGTACGATGCAGAATCCAAATAGGATTGCCGCGCCACTCTACGGTGCGCATTTCACCGGGAGCTAGGGTGGAGATATCCACCTCTACCGGAGCGCCGGCAGCACGGGCCTTAGCCGACGGAGCAAACGAGCCCACAAAAGGGACAGCGGTAGCCACACCGGCGACACCACCGACCGCACAGGCGGTAGTGACCCAAAAACGGCGCGCAGGGTCGGACGGGAGAATGGATGTTTCTTCCGCTCCGTTGTCATTGGGCTGTGTCGTATTCTGACTCATTCTAGTATCCTTATTCCTGCCCAAGCTGGGCATAGCACAAATTATGAATTTGGTCTGGGTATAGTTCTTGCAACCATCTATTATAGCGTTTGCAAAATTTCTGTGATGTCATTAAGAGGCTTATATGAGTAAAACCACTGGTTTTTTAAAAGAGTTCCGCGAATTTGCTGTAAAAGGCAACATGATCGACCTGGCTGTTGGGGTGATCATTGGTGGCGCGTTTGGGAAAATTATTGATTCGCTGGTCCGAGATGTGATCATGCCGATCATCAGTCTTATTCTTGGAGGCGAAGTCGATTTTGCCAATAAGTTTACCGTTTTGCGTGTGCCCGAGGGCTACGCTGGCGCTAACACCCTAGAGGAGCTAAACGCGGCAGGAGCTGTTGTGCTGGCTTGGGGCAATTTTTTGACCATTTTCATCAACTTTATGTTGCTGGCTTTTGTGGTCTTCGTGATGGTTAAAATGATTAACCGTATGCGCCAAACTGTTCAGCACGAAGAAGCTGCTGCACCTGCTGAGCCCGCCCCAACGCCTGAAGACGTCGTCTTGTTGCGTGAAATCCGCGATGCTTTAAAAAACAAGAATGCTTAATGAGTGAATCGCGCTAATTGTACAATAAAGCCCGCCTAAATACGGGCTTTATTGTGTTAGATCGGATTATTGATATCAATAAAGTCGACTTGCAGTTTAAATTGTTGTGCGACTTTTTCACCTAAAGCTTTGACGCCATAGCGTTCTGTGGCGTGATGTCCAGCCCCTATGTAGGCCGTCGTCGATTCTTGGACGTAGTGGTAAGTGGGCTCAGAGGCCTCCCCGCTTAGGTAGAGGTCTACCCCTGCTTCGATTGCCTCGTTCATAAATCCTTGGGCTCCACCTGTACACCAAGCTAGGCGTTGTATAAGTTGTTGTGGATTGCCTACAGTTAGGGCTTTTCTTTGTAAAAGAGAGCTAATTTTTTGGGATAAGCTATCTAAGGTTTCTGGAATATCTAAATAGCCAGTTTGTATAAGGTTGCCAGGGCCAATACCTGTGGGCAGACCATCTGCATTGAGATCTTGTTGAAACCCTAATAGACGAGCAAGTTGGGTGTTGTTACCGACTTCAGGGTGCGCATCTAAGGGCAGGTGGTAGGCAATCAAATTTAAATCGTGTTCTAAGGCAAAGGCAAGGCGCTTTTTTTTCATGCCACGGATCCGTTCGTCTTCATTTTTCCAAAACCAACCGTGGTGGACTAAAACGGTGTCCGCTCCGCGTTCAACCGCGGCTTCGAGCAGGGCTAAAGAGGCAGTGACTCCGGTCACAACGTGACGCACTTTTTCTGCTCCTTCGACTTGGAGGCCATTAGGGCAATAGTCTTTAAAACGGCTAGCTTCTAAGTAGGAATCTAACCAGTGAACAAGTTCTGTACGTGGGATGGAAATGGTCATAATAGGCACAAATAATAGGGTGTAGGGAGATTCCCCATAGTTTAGAGCTAAAGTATATGGCAGTCTAAACAGTCGTAATCATGCTTCGCTTAATTAAGATAAAGAGGTAGTGTATGACTAGACCTACAGCGGTAGCTCGTCGAGACTTTGCTGTGAAAAGCCGCCATGTTCTGGAGGCACAAGACTGGATGCAGCGCATTAATGGCCCTCATCGTTTAGAGGTACACAATCAATCTCAATTGTACTTTAAGCATAACGGCACTGAAGTTGGGCATGTGGCTACTGGGTTTATTCAGTACTCCACCGAGGTGACTATAGTAGCCCAAGACTTGACGCAAAGTTATTGCATTGGGTTGCCATTAAAAGGCGAACAATACATCAGTTTAGATCAGACGCAGTTTTTGTCTACACCCGAAGTTGGGGTGGTGTTGTCGCCTAATATGTCCTTTCAGATGACGCTGGCTGAAAGCTGTGAAAAACGCATGGTGCGTTTATCGCGTTTTGCAGTCGAAGAGTGTTTGCGTCAACTTTTATTAAAAAACCTAGACCAGCCTCTGGTGTTTAAGCCCGAGATGGATTTAACTGGGCAGGCTAAGCCCTGGCTTAAACTATTTCAGCAGTTGCTGCCTTTGTTAGAAAGTCATACCAGTTTGGTGGGTGAACAAATATTGTGGCAGCCCTTAGAGCAAGCCTTGATTAAAACATTGCTCTATGTGCAGCCACACAATTACAGCGAACAACTGTTTGGCTCACAGCGCCCCGCTTATTTACTAAGTCTTGAAGACGAGTTGCGGGCCTGTTTGATGGAAAGCCTAAGCCTAGCAGACATAGAAAAACGCGCGGGGGTGTCCCGCGACCGTTTATATCGAGATTTTCAGCGTTATTACGGCATTGCTCCCATGGCCTATTTTAAGCGTTTAAAGCTGGATGGTGTGCGCCAGCGTTTGTTGCAGGCCCGTAGCGATGAGACGGTTTCAGCCATTGCCTTGGATTATGGCTTTAATCAATTAGGGCGTTTTTCCCAAGAATACCGCGAACATTTTAACGAGTTACCCTCTGAAACCTTAGCTCGCCAGCTCGGTTAGGGCTATATGCAAAAAATAGCATAGCATTAGCCAAAAAACCGCATAGTCAGCCTTCTTAGACTTAGCCAATATAGATCATGAACGCTTTAATTTAAGGAGACAGCTATGCTTACAGCAGCAGAAAAAGAGAATGCTTTGAATGTGTTGGGCCATACCTATGCGCCGCGCATTGATACCGAAGATTGTTATGCGTGGGTTGCAATGGACCCTCCTGGCACGTTTGTGCCACCACATAGCCATGGCGATCAGGATGAGCACGTCTATGTGTTATCTGGCGAGTACGAGCTATTTATTGATGGCAAGTGGTCTACCGTTAAGGCGGGTGATAGTGTCTGTTGGCCGCAGGGGTCTGTGCATGGTTACCGAGTCCCTGCTGATAAAGAGCCGGGGTATGCTTTGTTTTGGGTTAGCCCTGCTAAAGAACTATCCACGCTTTTCCAAGAGCTGAATAATATTAAAGATCCAGCAGAAGTCGTGCGTTTGTCTAAAGTACGTGATATTTTCTTTGCCAAACCAGAACAAGTTCCTGGGTTTTTTGAACGAGTTTAAAAAACTATTTTTATAGGTGAAACATGAGAAAAGCGGGCTTAGCTGTGGTGTATGGTATCAGTGCAGAGCAATGGTATGAGTGGTACGAGCCAAACTCGGCGGTTTCACCTAAAGGGGTTGTGGTGCTGGTGCATGGTGGTTTTTGGCGCCAGCAACATACTCTGGTACAGATGCACCCTTTAACTGATTTTTTCTTAGAGCAAGGCTGGGCAGTGGCTAACGTGGAATATAGACGTGGTCACTGTGGTGGTGATTGGCCCCATATTATTGAGGACGTCAATGCGGCTTTTGAGTCCATTCGTCAACGAGCCTCAGAAAAACAAATCACAGGGCCCATTGTAGGCATTGGCCATTCAGTAGGTGGCCAGTTGGTCTTGTTAGCAGCCGCCCAACAAGACCTCGTCATTGCTTTGGCCCCTGTGACAGATGTGGCGCGTACTGCCGCAGAAGATCTAGGTGAATCAGCCGCTATGGATTTTTTTGGTGAGGCCTTAGCCCAAACTGCTGATGCCGCCTCGCCGTTACACCAGCTGCCTTTAACGACGCCGGTGTTGGTGATTCATGGCAGTACCGATCAGCGAGTGCCAATAGCGCACTCTCAAGACTTTGTTCAAGCACTTAAAGCCGAGCAGGCTCAGGTGGATTTTTGGTCAATTTCAGAGTTAGACCATTTCTACATCATTGACCCCACTTGCTCTATCTGGCCGCGCGTCGTCACCCACTTAGATCAGATGTAAGAGAGCCGATAGGCCCTCATCGCAGCGGGTAGGGCAGGCGCACCATAGTGGGCTGGAGGCGGGGCTCATGACCCCGATAGTAGTGATTAGATTCTTGTAGGCGTCAATCCGCTTTATCCCCTTTTAGTTCAGGCAACGTGTCTCCACTAAAAGGGGATTTTTTATGGCCAACGCCTTTAAATAGCGCGAGGGTAGCGCTTCCGGATTAACCCTTGGTCCGCAAAATTACATAGCGAATGTCAAAAAAATGCATAGAACGCAGGCAGGCGGATCTGTACTGTGAGAGTCATGTCAGCACACAATAAAAGGAGACAGCTATGAGTACAAAAAAAGGTATGCGCGCCATCACACTAGGCACTGGGGGAGGTCCTATTGTGTCAGCGACCCGAGCCGGCACGTCTACTGCTATTTGCGTGGACGATGCCACCTATATCGTAGATTGTGGCATGGGTAGCATTCGTCATTATCGTCAACACAGCGGTTGGGAAAACCTACGGGGTATTTTCTTAACCCACCATCATTCCGATCATATTTATGATCTGGGCTCTTATCTATTAACCGGTTGGCAAGTACCGGGTGAGTCTTTTGAGCATGAAATTCAAATTTATGGGCCTGCCAAACCTGAGAAAATTCCGGCGTTAAGTGAGGCGCATTTAGCCGAGATCAGTTGCTGTGTGGGTGGGCATTCCATGGTGGGCACCAAAGAAATTGTCCATGCCTTGATTGATAAGGTTTTTGCTTCTGATATCGTAATTCGGATGGCGGATGAGGGCCGTTCTAGCCCTTATAACTGGATTAAAGCCCATGACATTGAGGTGCCTGCACAGGCTGGAGCGCATCCTATTCATGCCCGCCACCCCGAGATGGAGCCTTTTGTGATTTACGAAGATGAGCACGTGAGTGTTAGCGCTATCTTGGTGGACCACCGTTTGTGTTACCCAGCTTTTGGGTTTAGGTTTGATTCTAAATATGGCTCTATTGTGGTTTCAGGTGACACGACCTATTCCACGAACTGCATTCGTCTTGCGCAGGGCGCAGATATTTTGTTGCACGAGGTGATCGATTTAGAGGCGATTTTAGAGACCTTCCCAGATGGACCGACTCGCGATGGGATTGCGGTGCATTTAGAAGAATCACATACCTCGTATGAGGTGGTGGGCAAAGTGGCGGCCGAGGCCAATGTCAAGCAGTTAGTGTTGCATCACATAGTCCCCAATGTGCCTTTTGCGGCAGATCTAGAAAAAATGAAACGTACCGCAGAGCGCGATTTTTCTGGGGCGGTGTGGGTAGCCGAAGACAATGACGTATTTGAAGTGGAGCGTGTAGAGCAAGTCGTACGACCACCTCAGGAGGCGCTTGCCGTATGAATACGACCACCTATAAACCGAGTTTTACTCGACACGTTCCAGCAACTACTATGCACATCAGCCGTCGAGCGTGGCTGATAGTAGGGATGCTGATTCTGTTTCAAATGGTTAACTTTGCAGATAAGGCTGTACTAGGCTTGGTGGCGGAACCCGCTATGCGTGAGCTGGGTTTGTCGGCGAGTCAGTTTGGCTTTATTGGTGGTGCCTTTTTCTTTTTATTTGCGATTACTGCCATTGGCGTGGGCTTTTTGGCGGGAGTTATCCAGTCGCGTTGGATTTTGTTGGCGATGGGCTTGTCGTGGGCGGTATTGCAATTCCCTATGTTAATAGGGGGCGGCGCCATGATGTTGTTGGTAACACGCATTATTTTGGGTGCCGCTGAGGGGCCTGCCACACCGGTGTCCTTGCAGCATGTGCAGGGTTGGTTTCCCGCCTCAGATCGAGCCTTGCCTAGTAGTTTAGTGGCAATGGGATCGACTTTAGGGCCTTTGGTGGCAGCTCCCATTTTGGCTTGGGTGATTGCGCATCCCGATTGGGGCTGGCGTTGGGCTTTTGGCTTTTTAGGTCTAGTGGGGTTGGTCTGGTCAGCCTTGTGGTATGTGGTGTGCCAAGAAGGGCCCTATAGCGCTCATGGTCGTAAAGAGGCAGTGACACCTAAAGCGGAGGCCAAGCCAGAAGCAGAGGCTACCGTCAGTACGTTAAATAATTATTTGCCTGAAGTGCGTTTGAATGGCGTGTGGTTTTCTGCCACTTTTATTGTAGCGACCTTAGCAGGGGCGGGATGTTTTTGGGCCCAAGGCTTCTTAACCACCTGGTCTCCTAAGTATTTAAGTTCAGTGGTTGAGCTTTCCCCTGAAATGATCGGCATGATCTCTACGTTACCTTGGCTAATGGGGGCTTTTACCTTATTTGTTTTAGGTTTGGTTTCTAGAGTGGTGATGCGTCGCGGTATTTCAGTTCGTTGGGGCTTAGCTGCCTTATTTAGCGTGACTTTGGCTATCTCTGGGTTCTGTTTTGCGATGTTGCCGTCTGTCACGGGTTATACCGCTGTTACCATGCTGACCTTAGGCGCGGGCTTAGCCATGATTTTCCCTTTAGCACCGACTTTAGTGGCGTATTGTGTTGGGGCACGTCAACGGGCCGCTGTGATGGCTATGGTGACCGGGCTTGCGTCTTTAGGAGGGGTGATTGCGCCTATTATGGTTGGGTATTTGATGCAAGGGGCGGGTTATACACCAGACGTAGTACCGGGTTCTTTAGAGGCCAAAGTCGCACTAGAAACTGGCATGAATAAGGCCTTTTGGTTCATTGGCTTGTATTTAATGGCGTTGGGTGCATTAAGTTTTATGTACTTAAATCCAGATGGTTTGTTGCAGCGCTTGCATGCCAAGTACAAGAAGTAAAAAATAGCGGCTTAGGCCGCTATTTTTTATGGAGGGAAGAGTTTTTAACCTAAAACTTGACGTCGTGGACGTCCTTGTACCGCAGAGGTACTTCCTATGGGCATTCCTGAAGCCGGAACGGCTCGCTCGCGTCCCCAAGCACGTATGCTTTCTATTTGCTCAGGGGCTGTTTTTGATAGAGGCACGACATTGAGAAAGCTTTGACGAAATAATTCGGGCGTCACGCTATTATCTCCATTGAGATACGCTTCTTTTACGACTTCTCTGACCGCTGCTTCTAAATCTGATCCAGCAAAACCATCTGATAGTTCAACCAGCTCGTCCATCAACTCTGAGGGTTGCGAGGTTTTTAAGCCGCGTTGAATATAGATATCAATGATATCGCGGCGCTCAGTAGGTGTAGGCAAGTCAACAAAGAAAAGCTCATCAAAACGACCACGACGCAATAATTCTGGTGGTAGCATGGAGACATCATTCGCAGTCGCTACCACAAACACCCGAGCACTAGCTTCTTGTAGCCAATATAAAAATTGTCCCACTAAGCGTGTTGAGGTGCCGCCATCACCACCCCCTGGCCCTGCTCCGGCTAAGCCTTTCTCTATTTCATCAATCCATAAAATGCAGGGTGAAACGTGATCTGCTGTTGCTAAGGCATCTTTTAGTCGTGATTCGCTTTGACCTAAGTATTGGCCATGAATCGTGGATAAATCCAACCTATATAAAGGGAGATTCCAAGTGGCAGCGATGGCTTTGGCAGAAAGTGATTTGCCACAACCGGGCACACCGACCAGCAAGACACCACGGGGTGGGCGGATACCTCGCTCACGTAAATCAGCGGTCAATAAGGGACGCTCTTTATCCAACCACGATTTCAAACCACCTAAGCCACCCACGCTTAAGGAGCTACCACGTACATTAACACGTTCAATACCGCTAATATCGGCAAAGATTCGGTCTTTAGCGTGCATGAGCTCAACCATATCAGCCTTAGTAATACTACCGTTAGCCAATAGTGTCGCAATAATGTTTTCTGCTTCTATGCGAGTGATACCCGCAAGTATTGCCGCTGCTTGGCGCACATCATCGGCATCCCACTCAATAGGAAAGTGTTCCCGATAGGCATCTAAGTTTTCACGAATGATTTCGTGCATTTCGTCTTCACTTGGCGCAGATAAGGTGAGTGCCATACCTGCACGCTGTAACTGCCCCCACACAGGCTTGGTGGTAATCACAATAATAGTGCCACTGTGCTCCGCTGCTAACATCACTACATCTAGTAAGTGCCTTGCTGAGGTAGTGTCATCCTCAATATCTGAAACCTCTGTGAGGACGCATGAGAGGTTTTGGCGTTGTGCAAACTGTTGACTAAAAAAATCGACGGCTCCAGTCACTGAACGGTCTTCGTTGAGGGTTCGACCACCTAATAAATCTCGCGTACCTTGTGATAGCGTATGCATATAAGCGGGGGCGTTAAGTGGATTGATAACTTCTCGTATGAGCTCTAGGACTCGACTGCGCTCCGCGCTACGAATAGATATAAAAGGAATACGCGCCTTTAAATAGCGCGTTAATGTTGCTTTAAACTCAGTGGTATCACTCATTAGGAATCAAATTAGGATGTTTCGTCGGCGGCTGCCGCCAGATGATGGGAGAGGAGTAGAGGTTTGTGTCATAGGCTCAACCACAGTGTCCTCATAACGACTTAAGTTGTTATTACGCAGGACTACCTTCAGCCTACCCGTACTATCCGTTTTAGCACTGTCTTCTAGGGATGTTTGTGCTCGTTGCGCAAATTTGCGTACTTCATCTGAGAGGTGAGTGCGTAAGGTTTCAGGAAAACTTGGGGTATGTGCTAAACGGTGTAAGAAGGCTAAGGTTTTTCTTGCGTTTAAAATAGCACGTACCACGTCCGATTCATCAGAGCTACGCTGTAAATCACGGGTTAAGACGTCAGAGCAGCGACTAAGCCGAGCATTGAATTCTTCGGCTAGTCGTTTAGAAAATAACGGTATAACCCCGCCTACCAACGTTAGGGTGCCCTGACTCATGTTGAGTAAACACGCTTCATCTTGGTGACCTGTAGCTAATAGGTCTAGGCATTTACTCCACTGAGCATAGGTCTGCAAGGACACCGTATTACTCATGATCGTTTACGACGTACAAAAGCGGTAGCTGGTAGTAAGTCCCAGTCAGGCAATGCGCCAGCTAAGGCATCTTGCTCTGTAGACAGTACAGCTGGTTGAGCTGTAGCTGTACTTTGCGTGTCTTTTTGAGAAGTCAGCTGAGTCGCTTCTTGTGGATCGGTATTTGTTTTTGTATCGGTATGAATTTGACGAACCATGATAATGACCCTTTAAGTTGGATTCATGACGCGACGAACGGCATCATAGGAAGACAAAACATGTTGTTCTGGGCTAATGCTTTCTACAAAAGATTGTACCTTTTCAGCATAGGCATCTTTGGCTTCAATATCACGTCTTAGCTCTACAACTTCTGCCAGACAAGCGCGTAAAACACTACTGCTTTCCTGACGAAGTTTTGCATAATTAGCACGAATTTTTGTACGTTGAGCCTCCAAACCGCGGTGAGCAAAAAACACCCATAACAGACAAGCTATCCCTAGCAACAAAGCCACTCCACCATAGGATGTTGCACTTAACACCAATAAGGCACCCACTGCAGCAGCCACCCAGTGCTTAGGGCTGAATTTCACTTCTTTAAGTGTTGTTGTTTCTAGTTGCCCAATGTTGTTATCTAAATCACGTAGTAGCTCTGCTTCGTTTTCACCATTGTGAGTCCTGCCACTCCAGTCATTAGGTGCACCAATATTTAGGCTAACCGAGATATCCATGGGGACTGATTGGCGTACTGTGGCCGTAATATCGGCATGCCCATCTATAATCCAATCACGGGAATGCGCTACAGAAAATCGTTGAGTGGCGCGGGTGACATGTGACATTTCGGGGTGCATAGCGGCGTTAGTTAGGAGTTGTGTGAAGTCAACTTCAGATTCTAAGGCCACACTTTGTTGCTGGAAGCGTTGATCTGCCACATGGCGATTACCACTCTCTTCAATGATTAGATTGACTTTTCGCTCTTCTCGACGCAATGGTAATTCTTCTTCGTCAAAACTGCTCACTAGCTTGGTGAGTAAATCATCGACGGCAATGAGTACACTTTGTGCGGGGCGGATTTCACCTTCAAAAATATCTTCAAAGTGTTTTAAGACTCGCTCTTGCATTGCCATATTGTTCAATGCTTGATTTAAAGGCTGCCAGGTGCTGCTATAACGTTGCAAATGAGGATAGGTTTGGGCGTAATCGTTATTAGGTGTTTTGGAGCTTAAGGCTAAGCTCCACTGCTGACGTTGCTTTTCTGCAAACCCTACTTGTTCTGATAGTTCTGCAATCCAAGCTTCAATGCGTTTATCGCATTGCCTTGTTACATTAGCACCGAAAATACCATTGGCTAGTGCATCAATCATGATTACTGTTTGTCGATTCAGCTCGTAAGGGTTTTGTAAGCCAAAATAACGATCTAACCAAGTTAGGTTTAAATCGTTGCGGTCAGACCTACGAGCAATAAGCCCAAAGAACAGAGAGGTTTTTTCATCGTCTCGGCGTATTGCTTCAGCTAAGGCGCGCTCAGCCAATGGGCGGTTATCATTTAACCACGCTGATAAAGCCACTAGTGCTGGCGCTAGCCAATATCGAGGTGCTGAAATGATGTGTTCTTCTGTCGCTCCTCGTAAGGTTTCTTGACGTACTAGTTGAATATCAGAGGCTTGTAAAATACCTGTAGCATGACGACGTACTACGCTGTAATGCGTAAATTTATTATCCAGTTCTTGGCGAATTTTAACTAAACGAGTTTCGGCTAAGGCGATTTCCTTCGCACGTCCATCTTTTTCAATAAAGTCCTGAATCAGCTGCTCTAATTTCGCTAATTCGGAACGAGTGTCGCTTAACTCTTGACCTACGGTATGAACTCGTCCTGATACCTCATTAATATCACTGTTTAAGCTCCTTAGTGTATTAAAAATATTACCAAGATCTGCTGTTTGAATAATACGATCAGCCATGTCGCTCCCAATGGATTAAAGGTCAATAATGGCGGTTTGCCCTGATTGAGTTACAGTAATGAGTTTGTCAGTATAGACTTCAATAAAAGAGTAATGTGGCTGACGCGCTAGCGAGCGTGCGGCCTCCATCCCTTTAGGTAAAGTGGCTCCTTTTTTGTAGTGCTGAATAATTTGCCCAGCATAATCAAGGGTATGCACTTCAAAAGGCTCACCCAAATAGCACTTGGAAATAATTCCTATCGGTAACCCTTCGATTTGAATGTCGGGAAACTCTGCATACATAGCATCTACCAAAGCTTGTGTTTGAGTTTGACTATGTACATGTCCTCCAGCGTCTAGCTTAGACATGGCATTAATATAATTGGTAGATCTCTTTTGCCTTAACCGTGCTTTTAGAGCAAGAGCATCTAGTTTGCTGCGTGTGGATGAGGCAGCTGATTGGCTCTGGATCTTTGTTTGTAATTGTGGGGCTTTATTGAGAACCCCAAGTAGTGCTCGTGCCATAGTGATGCTACGTTAAGTTTTTAGAAATAAGAAGTTTGAATGGAATGAGTCGCATTGTAGTCAAAAGTATAGTGAATAGCACAATATAGATATAAAGGTAATTTCCTTAGTTTTCCAATTTTAGATGCAAATATAAAAATAGCGGCTTAGGCCGCTATTTTTATGGGTGATTTTTTACTGCGAGGCTTGGACTACATAAGCAATAATGGCCTCGCGATCGGCTTCATCCATGGCCGCAAAGGAGGGCATAACGCCCACGCCTTCCATCATGGTTTTACGCAATCGCTCCGCATCGGGCTTGATTTCATTTAAGTCTGGCCCAATTGCGCCAGTGGCTCCGGCGTCTTGGAGGGTGTGACAGACGGCGCAGGCAATAGGTTGGGCGCCGCTATTAAATAGCGTTTTGCCATGTGCTATTTGCGCCGTATCTGTGGCTAGGGCTGCAGTACTAAGTAGGCTAAGCACTAGAGCGCTGAGGGTGTGTTTAATCATGTTTTATGGGGTAATGCCTTAGGCGACCGTAATGGTTAGGGCGTGGTCGGTCCAGCTGTTATTGAGATAGCCTCGGTTGTTTTCGAGGCGGTCGGCAGGTTGCTCGTCGCCAGCCTTATTTTTAGCACGGCTGGCTAGGGTATAAGTACCGGCCTTGAGGTCAGCAGGCAAGACAAATTGACGCCAAGCGTAGGGGCCAAGATCCGGGCCAATAAATTCGGCTTTTTTCCAGTTTTTACCGCCATCGATAGAGACTTCGACTTCGGTGACCTCAGAGGTGCCACCCATGGCGAGGCCTTGGATCTGGAGGGGGCCGGCTTTGAGCTGACTGTCGGGCTCGCCTGGGTGGGTGATCCAGGATTTAACAGGCATTTCCCAGACGGACGCTTGGGTGGGGGCGCCTTTTTCGCCCTGCGGAGCCATACGGTAACCGGATTGTTGGATGTTGGCCTGAGATTGGTCTGCCGTGAAAGCTAGGCGCTTAATGTATTTGATGTTGTTCACGCCAGTGTAGCCTGGCACCACTAAACGTAACGGGCCGCCATGAGCTAAGGGCAAAGGTTGGCCGTTAATTTCCCAAGCGAGCAGGGCGTCTTCGATGCCTTCAAGTGGTACTGAGCGTTCGACTTGAATGGTGTTGGGATCTAGGCCCTCGGGTATAGGTTCGCCGCCGGTACCCGTCATGTATTTAGCTGTCGAGTCCATGCCGCCTACGTGTTCAAGTAGTGTTTTAACAGGAACACCCGTAAACATGACGCAGCCGGCTGCACCTACAGTCCATTGGGTACCGCTTGGTTTAGACGGAAAGAAGCCTCGGCCATTGCCTGAGCACTGCAACACCATGGCAACGGTGGTAACCCCTAAGGTTTTTAGGTCAGCCACAGAGAGGGTGATGGGGTCTTTTACCCCGTCGATTTGAATTTGCCAAGCGTCAGGGTCTGCTACGATCTCGGCGCTGGGAGGGGAAATATTATTTCGAATGAAGAGGCGATCAAGAGGGGTGATAATGCCATTACCAAAGGCGGTGCGTTTGGTTTCCATGGTGTTAGCACTGTGAACAATCAGGCTATCAGCGTGTTTCCAGTCGGCATAGGCGGGTAAGGCTGTTTTGGGGTCGGTTTGGGTGGCAGCAAGAGCTTTGGCTGCAGGAGTTAGGCTGCTGATTGCACCGAGGGAAGCCAAGCCAATGGCGCCACCTGTGGTGGTAAGCAGAGTGCGGCGAGAGGTATTGATAGGTTTCATAGCGCATCTCTAGATAGTTGTTTTAGGTGTAATTAAGTTTATTATTTATCTTTATTTGTATATAGCCGCTTTTACCCTAATATACAACGCAAAAAACGAACCGAATTGGTTCGTTTTTTGAGATTTTTGGTGTTTTTAGCTTTGGACTTCGTTGTCGGCTTCGATAGCTTGGGGCTTTTTAATTAGGTTGGCAAAGATAATGCCGACCTCATAGAGCAGGCACAAAGGCCCCGCTAATAAAAACTGACTGATCACATCTGGTGGTGTGACAACCGCGGCAATCACAAAAGCCCCTACAATGACGTAACCGCGGATTTCGCGTAGTTTTTGTACTGTAGTCATACCAGTTTTTACCAGCAAGACCACGGCAATGGGCACCTCGAAAGTAATACCAAACGCAAGAAACATGGTCATAACGAAGTTTAAGTAGGCTTCGATATCAGGTGCTGGCGTAATGGAATCTGGCGCAAAAGAGGCAATAAAATGAAAAACAGTTTTAAAGACGACGAAGTAACAAAAGCTCATGCCCAAAATAAAAAGCAGGGTGCTTGATAAGATCAGGGGCATGGCCAGTTTTTTTTCGTGCGTGTATAAACCGGGCGCAATAAAGGCCCAGGCCTGATACAGCACTATAGGTAAAGCCACCACAAAGGCTGTCAGTAGGGTGACTTTTACGGGCACCATAAAAGGTGTAATCACACCAGTGGCGATCATGCGGGTGCCTTGGGGCAAGGAAGCCAGCATGGGTTGGGCTAAAAAGTCATAAATGACAGAGGGCCCAGGGTAGAGAAACAACACCAAAAACACCAAAAGTACGCTACCCACAGCTTTAAGTAGGCGGGTACGGAGTTCGACAAGGTGTGAGATAAACGTGTCACTAGCAGGAGTGGTGCTCATTCTTTTTTATCAGCAGAGCTGTTATCAGGGGTAGCGGGTTGAGAGGAGTCTTTGGTGTTATTGGCCAAAGACTGCGCCACCTTTTCGGTGTCTTGTTCAAGTTCGTTGACAGCCTTGCGTGCCTCTTCAAGGGGGTCTTTGATTTGACTACCGAGTTGATTGACTGACTGCTTGATAGAGGATGAGGCCTCTTCCATTTGTTTTTTAATGGAATTGATCTCGTCGAGGTCCATTTCGCGTTGAATATCGCCTTTGACCTCGTTCATATAACGCTGGGCGCGCCCAAACATGTGGCCAACAGTACGGGCAACACGAGGCAGGCGCTCGGGGCCAAGTACGACTAAGGCCACCACACCAATGAGTAGAAGTTCGCTAAAGCTTATGTCAAACATAGTGATAAACGAGACGTATTAGTTTTTAGAGACGTCTTGTTTTTCTTGGGCTTGAACGTCTACGGTGTTTTGATCTGCGACTTGTTTAGGTGGCAGGTCTTCGGATTCAGCTTCTTTGATGCCTTTTTTGAAGCCTTTAACAGCACCACCTAGATCTTCGCCAATATTGCGGAGTTTTTTGGTGCCAAAAACTAAAGCTACGATGACTAAAACAACGAGCCAATGCCAAATGCTAAAACTACCCATGGTGGGCCTCCGGTTAGGCAACAGCTGTTGCCGTGTTTTTCCAAGGGCGTTTGCCCCCAATAATATGTAAATGCAGGTGATCGATTTCTTGACCACCGTCCTGTCCGCTATTAATGACGATGCGGTAGCCGCCTTCAGCGCCTGGCCTACAGCCATTTTCTAGTGCTATTTGAGGCACTAGGGCGAGCATTTTGCCTAACCAGTCTGCATCAGCCTGAGTGACTTGTTGCATGGACACGATATGGTGTTTTGGAATAAGCAAAATATGTACAGGCGCGACCGGGTTAATGTCTTTGAAGGCAAGAAAGTTATCGTCTTCGTAAACCTGGGTCGAGGGAATGTGGCCCGCGATGATTTTGCAAAATAAACAGTCTTGACTCATATTAATTTTAAGGTGAGAAGTACCGCTTTAATTAAAGTATTTAACTATTGTAGTGTATTGTGGCACAGAGTTGGAACTAAGTGCGATTGGCTTTTTCCACTAGACCAGAAATACCCTGACGCTTGGCTAATTCAGCAAAAACATCGGCAGGGTCTACCTGATAATAGTTTAAGGCGACCAAACAATGAAACCAGAGATCGGCAGTTTCGCTGATGATGGTTTGCTGATTTTGGTCTTTGGCAGCCATAACGAGCTCAGTGGCCTCTTCGCCGATTTTTTTTAAAAAAGCATCGGGGCCTTTGGCGTAGAGTTTGGCTACATAAGAACTATCAGGATCACCGCCTGCGCTAGGCAGGCGGGATTTCAAAACAGTCATTAATTCGGTTAAAACAAGATCGGCGTTCATGAGTAAATACTATCAGGGTCTTTAAGGACAGGGTCGGTGATTTCCCATTGAGGGGTATCGCCGTTGGTATTAAGGCGTGAATAAAAGCAACTTTGACGCCCAGTATGACACGCGATGTTGCCATGTTGTTCCACACTAAGCAAAATCACATCCCCATCACAGTCTAAACGTATGTCGTGAACGGTTTGATAGTGACCAGACTCTTCGCCTTTGCGCCACAGCTTTTGCCGTGAACGAGACCAGTAGACGGCACGGTGCGTGGCGACGGTTTCGGCCAAGGCCTCGGCGTTCATCCACGCCACCATTAACACTTTACCGCTTTGGTGGTCTTGGGCAATAGCAGGGATTAAGCCCTGACTATCAAATAGAACTTGTTCTAACCAGTTTTGACTCATAGGACTTGGATGCCTTGGTCACTTAAAAAAGTTTTGGCTTCGGCAATAGTGTGTTCGCCGTAGTGGAAGATACTGGCTGCCAACACAGCAGAGGCGCCACCTTTGAGCACGCCGTTGGCTAAGTCTTGGAGTGAACCTACACCACCCGAGGCAATAACGGGAATGGCGACCGCATCAGAAATAGCACGAGTAAGCTCAAGATCAAAGCCAGATTTGGTGCCGTCTTTGTCCATACTGGTAACAAGCAAAGCGCCGGCTCCCATTTCTTCCATACGCTGAGCCCATTCTATGGCATCTAAGCCAGTAGCACGCTTACCGCCATGGGTGTAGATTTCCCATGAGGTAACGCCCGCATCGGTGACTGTTTGGCGAGCATCAATGGCAACAATAATGTTGTCCTTGCCAAATTGTTCGCTAGCAGCACGTATGAGTTCGGGATTGCTAATGGCAGCGCTGTTAATTGAAACGCGGGTAGCGCCCGCATCAATTAAGCGTTGCACATCAGATAGTTCGCGTACTCCACCCCCTACAGTAAGAGGGATAGTGATGTTTTTAGCGACTTCAGAGATGATAGGAAGAATTAAATCGCGGTTTTCCGTAGTAGCGGTGATGTCGAGCAGAGTTAACTCGTCTGCTCCTTGTTCGCTATAACGGCGTGCGATTTCGACGGGGTCCCCTGCGTCAACGAGGTCAACAAAGTTGACCCCTTTAACAACACGACCAGCTGTTACATCAAGGCAGGGGATAATACGGCAAGCTTGTTCAGATTTCATGCTTCATTCTCGTCAGCTAAGGTTTGCGCCTCGGCGAAGTCCAAGGTGCCTTCGTAGATACTGCGGCCTAAAATCACACCTTCTACACCCTCAGACTCGACTGCACAAAGGGCTTCGATGTCTTTGAGGTCGGTCACACCGCCAGAGGCAATAACAGGAATGCTAACGTGCTGTGCTAGACGCACAGTGGCTTCAATATTGACGCCAGAAAGCATGCCGTCGCGGCCAATGTCTGTGTAAATGATGGATTCACAGCCGTAGTCTTCGAATTTTTTCGCTAAGTCTAGAACATCATGGCGGGATATTTTGCTCCAGCCATCTGTGGCGACTTTGCCATCACGTGCATCAAGACCCACAATAATGCTACCGGGGAAAGCACTGCAGGCATCACGTAAAAAGCCTGGGCTTTTGACTGCTGCGGTACCGATGATGACGTAACGTATACCCATATCTAGATAGGTTTCGATGGTGTCTAAGTCACGAATTCCGCCCCCGATCTGGATAGGAATTTCGTCATTCACAGTATTGATAATAGTAGCAATAGCCTCTTTGTTAAGAGGTTTGCCCGCAAAAGCGCCGTTAAGATCAACCAGATGTAGACGACGAGCGCCTTGTTCTAGCCATTGTTCGGCTATTGCCGCAGGGTCATCAGAAAACACGGTAACGTCATCTAAAGCGCCTTGGCGCAAACGCACACAACGTCCGTCTTTAAGGTCGATGGCAGGAATGAGTAACATGATGTAGAACCAATAAATGCGTAAAAAGAAAGGGCAAAAAGGCTATAGAACGCCTTTGGTTGAGGGAATCACGTTGTCGTTACGTGGATCCTTTTCGAGTGCCATGCGCATGGCACGCCCAAAAGCTTTAAAAATGGATTCACATTGATGGTGAGCGTTTTCGCCACGTAAGTTATCAATGTGTACCGTGGCTTGTGCGTGATTCACAAAACCTTGGAAAAACTCACGCGCTAAGTCTACATCAAAACTACCAATGCGCGCGCGTGTGTATTGCACAAAATAGAACAAACCCGGGCGGCCAGAAAAGTCCATCGCTACGCGTGAAAGGGCCTCATCCATAGGCACATAGGCGTGGCCATAGCGGCGAATGCCGGCTTTGTTACCAATGGCTTTGGCAACGGCTTGGCCTAAGGCAATACCGATGTCTTCGACGGTGTGGTGATCATCAATATGGGTGTCGCCATCGCAATGTACATCGAGGTCTATCATGCCGTGACGGGCAATTTGATCAAGCATATGATCAAGAAAAGGCACGCCACTGTTGAGGCTTTGGCGGCCGGTACCATCTAAATTAATGGAAACACGAATACGTGTTTCGCTGGTATTACGAGTTACTTCGGCTGTACGCATAGTCATGATAAAAATTAAGAGTTTTGGAGCCGGTATTCGGCGCTGGCAGCGTGAGCATAGAGGCCTTCGCCTTTTGCTAGGGTAGCGGCAATAGGGCCTAGGCTTTGGGCACCAGCTTTGGATACGTGAATAATACTGCTGCGTTTTTGGAAATCGTAAACCCCTAGAGGTGAAGAAAAACGAGCAGTACGTGACGTCGGTAAAACGTGATTAGGACCAGCGCAGTAGTCGCCTAAAGACTCGGAGCTGTAGTGGCCAAGAAAAATAGCGCCAGCGTGACGTAAGTGCGGCAGCCAAGTTTCAGGGGCCTCAGTACAGACTTCTAGGTGTTCAGGGGCGATGAAATTGGAAATTTCACAGGCTTCGGCGAGGTCTTTGACCAAAATGAGGGCGCCACGATCGGCTAAGCTTTTTTTGATGATCTCGGCCCGTGGCATGGTGGGCAGTAGGTCTTGGATGGCTTGCTCGATGGCGTCAAGATAGGCAGCATCGGGGCACAATAAAATGGATTGGGCTAGCTCGTCGTGCTCGGCTTGAGAGAAGAGATCCATAGCGACCCAAGCGGCCGGAGCGCTGCCGTCAGCGATGATTAAAATTTCGCTGGGCCCGGCAATCATGTCGATGCCCACTGTACCAAAAACGCGACGTTTGGCTTCGGCCACATAGGCGTTGCCAGGGCCTACAATTTTGTCTACCGGCTGAATGGTGTCGGTACCATAAGCCAATGCGCCCACAGCTTGGGCGCCGCCAATGGCATAGACCTTGTCCACACCGCTAAGAGCGGCTGCGGCTAAGACCAGTTGGTTGCGCTCGCCTTTGGGTGTAGGCGTGACCATGATGAGCTCTTTAACCCCAGCGACTTTGGCTGGGATGGCATTCATGAGCACAGAGGACGGGTAGGCGGCCTTACCACCCGGGACATACAGCCCAACGCGGTCTAAGGCAGTGACCTGTTGACCTAAGCGAGTGCCATCGTCTTCGGTATAAGACCAGCTTTGGCCTAATTGGTGTTCGTGGTATTGACGCACCCGCTGCGCAGCGGCTTCGAGCGCGCTGCGTTGCGTGGGGTCTAGGGTGTTGAGCGCATGGTGTAATTCGTCGTGATGAATTTCTAATTCAGCTGCGTGCTGTACCTGAACCCCATCAAAGCGATGGGTGAATTCGATCAAAGCGGCATCACCGCGTTGGCGGATATGATGCAGAATGTCTCGGCAGGCAGTTTCTATAGAGGCGTCTTGCGTTGCTTCGAACGCTAATAGTTGACGCAATTCAGCATTAAATTGAGCAGTATCAGACTGCAAACGACGAATCACAGACATAAAACAGGTAGTTCCTAAAGCGATTATCTATATGCCTAGTGTATATCGGAACGCTTAGTTTTGGGGGGCCGGATCGCAAGCTGCTTGCATTAAAGTATTAATTAAGGGCTGCAGTTGGGTCTGACGGGTTTTCATGGCGGCTTGGTTAATGATTAAGCGTGAGGAAATTTGAGAAATTTCTTCGACCTCAGTGAGGCGGTTAGCGCGTAAGGTGCCACCGGTAGAAACCAAATCCACGATAGCATCCGCTAAGCCAACTAGAGGGGCTAATTCCATGGAGCCGTACAGTTTAATCAGATCAATGTAAACGCCTTTGCTGGCAAAGTGTTCACGAGCGGCGCGGGTGTATTTGGTGGCCACGCGTAGACGAGAGCCTTGTTTGACTGCGCTTTGATAATCAAAGCCTTCAGGCACAGCCACTGACATACGGCAACGAGCGATATTTAAATCTACGGGCTGATACAAACCGCCAGGGTGAGTTTCCATGTGTTCGTACAAAACGTCTTTACCGGCAATACCGATGTGAGCCGCCCCATACTGCACATAGGTGGGCACATCAGTGGCGCGTACGATAATAATCTGCACATCAGGAGAATTGGTGGGCAGAATGAGTTTGCGTGAGGTTTCAGGGTTTTCTAAGACTTCAATCCCAGCTTGGTTGAGTAAGGGAATGGTTTCGTCAAAGATGCGACCTTTGGAAAGTGCAAGAGTGAGGGGGCGGTTTGGATTAGCGGGGCTCATAGGATTAGTCCTGGCGTATACGCTCGATAATGGCGCCTACGGCGGCAAGTTTATTTTCCATGCGGTCATAGCCGCGGTCTAGGTGATAAATACGTTCTACGGTGGTGTCGCCTTCGGCGGCTAAACCCGCAATGACTA
The DNA here is from genome assembly GCA_947632305.1 of uncultured Paenalcaligenes sp. Taxonomy (GTDB): domain Bacteria; phylum Pseudomonadota; class Gammaproteobacteria; order Burkholderiales; family Burkholderiaceae_B; genus Paenalcaligenes. Next base: position 35,039 of record CANROS010000011.1, read on the forward strand.
GGCTGGCTGAAGCACGAAGGTCGGTAGCCATCACGCGAGCACCTAACAAGCGCTCTACGCCTTTAACATGGGCGGTAGAGCCTTCGATTTCGATGTTAGCCCCTAAGCGTTGTAGCTCTTGGACGTGCATAAATCGATTTTCAAAGATGTTTTCTACAATAACGGCATTGCCTTGAGCGATGGCGTTGAGAGCCATGAGTTGGGCTTGCATGTCAGTGGGAAAACCGGGGTGCTCGGTAGTGCTAAAACTGACGGCGAGGGGGCGCTTGTTCATGCGGCCATGAATACGAGAGCCTTCACATTCGATGTCTAAGCCGGCTTGACGCAGTTTTTCTAAGGTCGAGCTGAGGGTGTCTGGTGCCGTATTGTGCAGAGTAATGCTGCCACCAGCAGCGCCTACCGCACATAAAAAGGTACCGGTTTCAATGCGGTCAGGCATGATGGCGTGTTCTGCGCCATGTAGACGCTCTACGCCTTGAATGACGATACGTTCGGTGCCATGACCAGAAATACGTGCCCCCATTTTGATGAGAAGCTCGGCTAAATCAACAATTTCAGGTTCGCAAGCCGCGTTTTCTAGTATGGTTTCGCCCTCGGCTAAGGTGGCGGCCATTAAGAGGTTTTCGGTGCCGGTGACGGTGACCATATCAGTACGGATGATGGCGCCACGTAAGCGTTGCGCCTTGGCCATCACAAAACCATGCTCAATTTCAATCTCGGCACCCATCGCACGCAGACCTTTGATGTGCTGATCGACGGGACGTTGACCAATGGCGCAGCCGCCGGGCAGACTGACTCGAGCTTGGCCAAAACGGGCTAATAAAGGCCCGAGCACCAAAATAGAAGCCCGCATGGTCTTTACTAGATCATAGGGGGCTTCTAGGCTGGTGATATTGGATGCGTTTAGGGTGATTTGTTCGCCATCAGTGTGAGTGCGAACGCCCAGCTGGTCTAACAAACTGCACACGGTACGAATGTCGCGCAAGCGCGGTACGTTGCTAAGATGCAGGTCGTCAGCGGTTAATAAGCTGGCACACAAAATAGGTAACGCCGCATTCTTGGCGCCAGAAATAGTGATGTCTCCGTGCAGTTTCTGGCCACCGGTGATGCGTAATT
>CANROS010000012.1 GCA_947632305.1 uncultured Paenalcaligenes sp.
GTTGGGCTTGAGTTCGTATTTGTAGGCTTGCAATCGTTTCATACTAACAATAATACTTGGCCTATGGAGAAAAACAATGACATTCGATACGGTAGACACTGTGTTTTTAACATGCACGTTCGCTTGGTCTTTGTGACTAAATACCGCCGTGGCGTGTTCACTACAGAAGTGCTTGATGACTTGCGCGACCTCTTTGCGGGCGTCTGTTCGGACTTTGAGGCGGAGCTGGTAGAGTTCGACGGTGAGGATGACCATGTTCACTTGTTGGTCAACTACCCCCCAAGGTCGCCGTGTCCGCACTGGTAAATAGCTTGAAAGGCGTATCGAGCCGGATGATTCGCAAAAAGAAGTATCCGAACATTCACAACAAACTATGGGGTGGTGCTCTCTGGTCGCCTAGCTACTTTGCTGGAAGCTGTGGCTGTGCGCCTATTGAGATCGTCCGACAATACATTGAGCAACAACAGGTGCCAAGCTGATACTAAGACGCTAGCGCGTCCGCGCTATTCATCACAGCCCTGAACGGCGGGGTTTTCCGCGCAATCTGATAAATTTGGCTGAACAGCCTACGGCAATAGGGCAGATTGTGTTAAAACCTACATGCGATTGCAGGCTCGCTCAAATTCAAGGGGCAGCGCCGCCTGTCAGTCACATCATAATAAATTTGTCAGCTTGTGCAACGTCAAGACTTAACTAAGTCAGACATTTTGCCTATTATTCGAACTCTAAAAGGTTAATTTATGAGTAAATCAGTAAAGCTAGTGCTAGGTGCAGTGATAGTTGCAGGTGTGTATGTGGGGGCTTCTTGGTATGTGGGTGGTCGCGTCCAAGAGGAGCTTCATAAACAGGCGGCGATAGCGCAGAACTTTTTAGATACGAATTCTTCTGTTGCCTTGTTTGATAAAAAACGTAGTTTTACTATTACTCATTATGAGCGTGGTTTGTTTTCGTCTACTGTTCAGTATGAGGTAGAGCTAGCGGACCAAGCCAACGATTTCGGCGCAAAGTTTGAAGATAAGATTTATCACGGTCCTTGGCCCATTGCTGCTGGGCATATTATGCCTGCGTTGGCCGTAGCAAAAGGTCGCATTCTGGAAACTGAGCAAGTCCAGCCTTGGTTTGAGGCGGCCCAAAATAAAGAGCCTTACCTAGGTAAGGCCGTATTTGGTTTTGGGGGCAAGGTAACGGGAACCGCTGATTTTGCTGCCCTGCGTTATGTGGATTCAGAAAGTCAGGCACAAATTCAGACTGAGCCTATGCAGGTGGCGTATGACTATCAGCAAAAATCAGGTGACGTTAAGCTGGATCTGCACTTTCATGCACCAAAACTAATGGTGCAAGACCAGGATCAATTGAATGTGGTTTTAAATCATCTTGATGTGCATATGGTAGTCAAGCAGGATGCTGAGCAAGAAACCTCCGAGACCACAGCTAACTTAGAATTGGTGACTTTCAGCTCTGCGGATATGGGTTCCTTAGGACTTAAAGGAGTGCAGATTTCTGGGGTTTCCCAAAGCAGCAATGATCTTTTGCATGGTACAGCCCATTATGGGATCCAAGAAATGTGGGCCGAAGGCAAAGACTGGGGGCGTTTAGATTTTGATATAGCGCTAAAAAATATCAACCAAAGCATCATTAATGAAATGGGCAAGGTGGTAGAGTCTGAGGAGCCTGAGGATGAGCTTAAATTACGTCGCTTAGTTGGTGACTTTTTGTCTTATGAACCTGAAATCGAACAAGCTAAGTTGGTTTGGGCGAATGACAGTGGCTCCAGTTTAATCAATACACGCATGAGCCCCTCTCCTGCGTTGGTTGAGTATTTTAAAAATGACGTAGAGCTGAGTGAGGAACTGGGGCAGATCTATAATATCTTAGATTTAGACATCAGTTTGTCACGTCCTATGCTACAAAAAATGGTGGGCGAAGACGGTTTGATGGCATCCATGTTTGACATGATGTTTGATAATTCGGTCGAGGCCGGTACTGAGCTGGGTTTGGTGACTTATGATGGCACCCAAGTTCGTTTATTATTCCAGTTTGATGCTGCCCAAAATACGTTGTTGTTGAATAACAAGCCCATCACTGAGCAAGAGCTAGCGCAGTTATTTTTTGCTTTGCAAATGAGCGGTTTATTCTAAGCCAGCTTGTATGAGCAGTTGGTGGGTTTGGTAAACATCCAGACCCATCACACTGCTGTAGTTGCCATCGAGGTGAGTAATGAACTTGGCAGCTGCGCCTTGGACTCCATAGGCGCCAGCTTTGCCTAAGGGCTCTCCGCTTTGGCAGTAAGCATTAATCTCAGTGGCACTTAGGGCTTTAAACCAAATGGTGCTGCTGGATAAGGCTTGATAGATTTGGCCTTGGTAGCTTAGGCAGCAGGCGCTATGCACTTGATGGCTTTGCCCAGAAAGACGTTGCAAAATGAGGGCTGCATCGGCCAAGTCTAACGGTTTGCCTATAATGTCTCCGTTGAGTTCTACGGTAGTGTCAGCGCACAGCAGGGGCCAGTCTTGGTGCAGTTGGGGCTGGGTGTTACGCCAGGCCGTCGCCTGCTTTAATTTGTCTAAGGCCGTGCGCTGTACGTATTGTATGGCGCTCTCAGAGGGCAGAATGGGTTCGTCTTCGCCAGCGGGTGCTGGTACCAGCAAGACCTCGTGTGGTATTTGAATTTGCTGTAACAGCTCATGGCGTCGGGGGCTGGCCGAAGCCAGATAAATGAATTTCATACTAAGCGCGCCCTGAAAAGTCAAATAACCTGCAGAACTTGAAGTGTATTGGTACCGCTGCGTTCATTGTACGTGCCTTGGGTTAAAACCACCCAGTCGCCTACTTGTAGCTGGTTTTGCTTGGTTAAAAACTGTAATGCAGCAGGTGCTATTTGTTCTGGACTGTAGGCGCTAGCATCAAAGTTCACACCATATACCCCTCTAAATAAAGCGCTACGCTGAAAAGTAGCGGCATGTCGAGTAAAACAAAAGATGGGTACGTTTGATTTAATGCGTGACATGATCAGCGGGGTACGACCACTTTCACTTAGACTGATAATGGCTTTGATGCCAGGGAAATGGTTGGCTGCATACATCGCTGACAGTGCGATGGTGTCATCGCAACGTTGAAAGACCTCGCCTAAACGGTGTTTAGAAATGCCGCTGGTAGGTTCCGCCTCGGCACCTAAACAAATGCGGGCCATGGCTTGGATGGCTTCGACGGGGTAGCGACCCGTGGCGCTTTCCCCTGACAACATGACAGCATCGGTATAGTCCAGCACCGCATTGGCGACGTCAGAGACCTCGGCACGAGTCGGTACAGGACTTTGCGTCATGGATTCCATCATTTGGGTGGCAGTGATCACCAACTTGTTCAACGTGCGTGCTTGGGAAATGATGCGTTTTTGAATGCCAACCAAACGGGCATCACCGATCTCAACGCCTAAATCGCCTCGTGCCACCATCACGCCGTCGCTGGCAGAAATGATGTCTTCTAGGGCGGCATCATCGGCTACTGCTTCTGCACGTTCTATTTTGGCAACAAGCCAAGCCGAGGAGCCGGCTGCTTGGAGCAAAGCCCGTGCTTGTTGCATGTCTTTGCCATAACGGGGAAAGGAAACCGCAACGTAATCCAAGTTAAGTTCAGCGGCGAGCAGAATATCGTGCTTGTCTTTGTCTGTGAGGCTGGGGGCGGAAATGCCACCACCACGACGGTTAATGCCTTTGTTGTTTGACAGCTCACCCGCATTAACGACGGTGGTTTCTACTTGGTCTGGTGCAACGCTTTGTACTTGTAGCACAATTTTGCCATCATCCAAGAGCAACTCATCGCCGGGTTGGCAGGCCTCAAGCAAAGGTGGGTATTCCACTGCGACTATGTCTGCTGTGCCCGCATCGATAGGATGGGAGGTGGATAAGATAAAACGTTGACCTGTTTGTAGCTGCACTGCGCCTGCCTTAAAGCGGGCGATACGAATTTTTGGGCCTTGTAAGTCACCCATAATTCCAACACTACGTCCATGTTTGGCTGCTAACTCACGGACCAAACGTGCTTTGGTGCGATGGCTATGGGCATCCCCATGGGAAAAGTTGAGGCGTGCTACATCCATGCCGGCTAGTATAAGTTGCTCAATAGCGCTGGCACTATCACTGGCTGGGCCTAATGTCGCTACAATTTTTGTTCTTCTGAGCGTCATGGGTTAACTCCGATGGTAAGGGTGATTGTGATTAATAGACCAGGCGCGATAGAGTTGCTCAGCAAGCAAGACGCGCACCATAGGGTGGGGCAGAGTTAGGTCAGATAGGCGAATTTTCTGGGGACAGCGTTGTTTGAACTCAGCATCTAAACCATCGGGGCCACCAATAATAATCGCGACGTCTTGGCTTTGGTCGCGCCAACCTTGTAACTGTTCGGCGAGCTGCATGGTGTTGAGGTTACGACCTCGTTCATCTAGAGCCACCACATGCGCTTGTGAAGGAATAGCGGCTTCAATGCGTTTGGCTTCGGCTGCCATCATTTGGGCTACTGTTTTGCCTGTAGTACGTGGCTCGGGTTTGATTTCTTTGAGTTCTAGACTGTAGTCTGAGGGCATGCGCTGGCTGTAATCCTGCCAGGCAGTATTAACCCAGTCGGGCATGCGCTGTCCTACAGCAATAATATGTATTTTCATAAAGCGCAACGCCCGAAACGGGCGTTGTGTTAGTCGTCAGATAAAGAAGGCATTTGGTCAGTTTTTAGATCGAGCTCTATGGGGAACTCGCCCCAAATTTCCTCTAGGTTGTAGTAGTCGCGGATAGCAGGTTGCATAGCGTGAATCACGATATCGCCTAAATCAACCAAGACCCATTCGCCGGTTTCAGCTCCTTCGTAGGCCAAGACATGTAGACCAGCTTTTTTGGCAGCGTCCACGACGTTATCGGCGATGGCTTTGGTTTGGCGAGCATTACCACTGGCAATGACGACCCGATCAAATAGACCAGTAAGTTTACTGGTGTTGAAGGCTTTGATGTCTTGAGCGCGTACGTCTTCTAGGGCGTCAACGACAAGAAGTAGCTGGTCTTCGATATTCATAAAATTTTTCATAGCTGATAAAGATGATGTTGTTCAATGTAGTGTGCCACAGGTTGTGGCACCATCGAAGCTACGGACTGATGCTGTTGTAGCCGTTCACGTATCAGCGTAGCGGAAATGGAAGTCGGAGCAAAGTCTATGAGGTGTAAGGCTTTGTTGTGCGTCCGCAAAAAATGGTTTAGTTCAGGTGGGGGGGTAAGGGCAGAACCGGGACGATGGGCTACTGCCAAGGTCACATGGTTTAGAATGTCTTGCCAATGATGCCAATGGATAAAGTTTTGAATTTGGTCCGAGCCTAAAATCCAAAAATACTCATTATCTGATGGTAGCTGACTTACGGTGTCATAGGTATAGGTAGTGCCACCACGTTCAATTTCTGTGGTGTTGACGCAAAGGTGTTGATACGGGCCACAAGCCAACTCTAACATGGCAATGCGGTGCGGAGCAGAGGCACCCAGTTGCTCTTTTTGCCATGGCTGAGAGGCTGGTAGCAACTGCACTTGGTGCAGCTGCAAACTGTGTAAAGCAGCATTCGCCAAGGCGATATGAGCCATGTGCACCGGATCAAAACTGCCGCCTAGTAGACCTATACGTTGTTTAACCATGCTCTGGGCTTAAGGTATTCGTAGAGTTGGGCTTCGGGGCTGTTGGGTTCAGGTTCCCAGCAATAGCGCCAATGTGCCATCGGAGGCATAGACAACAGGATGGACTCTGTGCGGCCGCCGGACTGTAGGCCAAACAAGGTGCCGCGATCAAAGACAAGATTAAATTCCACGTAACGGCCACGTCTATAGGCTTGGAAGTCACGCTCGCGTTGACCGTATTCCATTTGATAACGGGCTTTAACAATGGGAATATAGGCTTTGGTGAAGTGGTCGCCTACCGAGCGGATTAGAGCAAAGCTTTGCTCAAAGCCGGCTTCGTTCACATCATCAAAGAAAATGCCACCAATGCCACGTGTTTCATTACGGTGTTTGAGATAAAAGTAATCGTCACACCATTTTTTGTAAGCGGGGTATTTGTCGGTACCGAAGGGCTCAAGCGCATCCGCGCACATCTGATGGAAGTGAATGGCGTCTGACTCGAAGAGATAATAAGGGGTGAGGTCTAAGCCGCCCCCAAACCAAAACACGGGCTCTTGGTCGTCTTGGGTAGGGTGTGCCACAAATAAACGCACGTTCATGTGCGAGGTGGGCACATAAGGATTGCGTGGGTGAATCACCAAGGACACACCCATGGCTTCCCAGGGGCGTCCTGCTAGTTCGGGGCGTTGCGCGCTAGCAGAAGGCGGCAATGTAGAGCCTTTAACATGGCTAAATAAGACCGCTGCCCGTTCAAATACCGTGCTGTTTTCTAGGTAGCGAGAAAGACCGCCACCGCCTTCAGCACGTTCCCATTGGTCTGTTTCAAAGCGAGCGCCATCTATGCTTTCTAGCTGGCTTACAATGTGTTGTTGTAAGCTCAGCAAATAGTCATAAACAGGTTGAATAGTAGGATTCATTAGGACTCGGAGGTGGGCAAAGCACGCCAACCAATATCATTACGGAATTGCTTGCCGTCAAAATGAACATGCGTCACGGTGGCGTAAGCCGTTTCTTGGGCTCTACGTACGGACTCACCTAAAGCGGTGACACAAAGCACACGGCCCCCGGTGGTTTTAAGTTCACCCTTGTCGAGTTGGGTGCCCGCATGGAACACCATGGTTTTGTCGGTGTCGGCAGGCAAAGTGTGGATGACATCACCCAAACGAGGCTCTTCGGGATAGTTGGCGGCAGCCATGACTACACCAATTGCGGTACGACGATCCCAGTCGATATTGGCTTGGTCGAGTTGGGTCGCAAAAGCCTGTTCAAACACTTCGGTTAGGTCGTTTTTGATACGCATCATAATGGGTTGCGTTTCAGGGTCGCCTAAGCGGCAGTTGTATTCCAAGACCTTGAGGGAGCGGGTAGCGTCTGGGCCATCGCCAATCATGAGTCCTGCATACAAGAAGCCTGTGTAGGGAAGACCTTCTTTGGCCATGCCTTGTAGTGTGGGGTTAATGACCTCGCGCATAATGCGGTTGTGCAAGGTAGGGCTGACGATAGGGGCTGGCGAGTAGGCGCCCATCCCCCCAGTGTTAGGGCCTTGGTCGCCGTCTTTTAAGCGTTTGTGGTCTTGGCTAGTGGCCATGGGTAAAACGTGTTTACCGTCACACATAACAATAAAGCTGGCTTCTTCGCCTGTGAGGAATTCCTCGATCACCACACGGGCGCCGGCTTGACCAAACATGCCACCGCCTAGTATATCGTCAATAGCGGCCAGAGCTTCAGCTTCGGTCATGGCCACAATGACGCCTTTGCCCGCTGCTAGACCATCGGCTTTTACTACAATAGGAGCGCCATTTTCGCGAATGTAGTTCTTGGCGGCTTCGATTTCAGTAAAGGCCGCATACCCTGCCGTTGGAATTTGATGGCGCGCCATAAAGTCTTTGGCGTACTCTTTGGAGCTTTCTAGCTGGGCAGCGGCTTTGGTGGGGCCGAAGATTTTGAGTCCAGCTGCACGAAAAGCGTCTACCACGCCAGCGGCTAATGGGGCCTCGGGGCCAACCACAGCAAAGGCAATTTGGTTGTTTTTTGCAAATTCGACGAGTTCGGCAACATCTGTGATGGGAACGTTTTGCATACGTTGGCCGGTGGCTGTGCCACCATTGCCGGGAGCCACGTAGACCATTTCAACGCGCTGAGATTGAGTGAGGCGCCATGCAAGAGCATGTTCACGGCCGCCACCGCCGATAACGAGTAGCTTCATAATGGAGAGGATTTGGGAGTACCTTAAATAGTGTGTTAGTTATTCTGTTTCGTCCATAACGGCCGTGGTGTACACCTCTTGGACGTCGTCAAGGGACTCTAGGGCGTCCAGAAGTTTTTGCATTGTAACCGCGTCTTCGCCTTCGAGCTCGGTTTCATTCTCGGCTTTCATGGTGACCTCGGCGACTTCGGGTATGAGGCCTGCTGCTTCGAACGCATTTTTGACGGCGCTGAAGTGAGTGGGCTCGCAGATGACTTCGATTAAGCCTTCTTCGTCGGTCACGATGTCTTCGGCGCCGGCTTCGAGGGCGGCTTCCATAACGGCATCTTCGCTAGTGCCTGGAGCAAAAATAAATTGGCCGCAATGTTTGAACTGGAAGACCACAGAGCCGTCTACACCCAGATTGCCGCTATGTTTGCTAAACGCATGACGGACCTCGGGAGCAGTGCGATTTCTGTTGTCTGTTAGGCAGTCAACAATCACGGCGGCACCGCCCACACCATAGCCTTCGTAGCGTACCTCTTCGTAGTTGCCATCATCTGCGCCACCGGCACCACGTTGGATGGCTCGGTTGACCGTGTCTTTAGGCATGTTGGCGGCAGTTGCCTTGTCTATCGCCAAGCGTAAACGAGGGTTAGCGTCGGGGTCAGGGCCTGCCTCACGCGCAGCTACGGTGACTTCGCGAATAATTTTTGTCCAAACTTTGGAGCGCTTTGCGTCTTGGCGCCCTTTGCGATGTTGGATATTAGCCCATTTACTGTGACCAGCCATAACATATACCAAAAGAAAAAGTGAATAGAAAAGGCAGAACGCTGCAGGTGTCTTGCGTGTTTTGCACTTGGTGTGCACTACACTATTGCAGTGTATCTAGTTTTTAGTTGAGTCTGTATTGTATAACGAGAGCTACCAAAGCACGGTAGAGTCCGCATTTTACAATGAAAAGTCTCAGGCACTGCAGGGTTTTGGTGCAGGTTTGCTTAGATATAGGCTCTAGTGTAGCAATAGACGTGATAATTAGGCAGAGCGTGTTTGAAAGAAGAAACAAATTTGCGCGCTCTTTGAGTAATAGACGATCTGAATAGAAGGTTGATAAACAATGACCACGGTACTAATAGCAGTAGACCATCCCAAATCCGGGCAGCAATGGGTAAAAATATTCCAAGAATTACAACCTGATTGGAACGTGTTGGAATGGACCTCTGGTTTAGATATCAAAGCAGATATTGCCATTGTGTGGCGACCTAGTGCGCAACTTTTTATAGAGCAGCCTCAATTGAAAGCGGTCTTTAATATGGGGGCAGGGGTTGATGCTATTGATTTTTCTGTGATTCCAGAGTCCATTCCGGTCTATCGCGTAGAAGACGGTGGCATGGCTGTGCAGATGGCAGAATATGCCATTTACGGGGTCTTGCAGGCCACGCAGCGCTTAGCCCCTTATGTAGCGCTACAAAAACAAAATACGTGGCAGGTGCTAAGGCCTGTGCTCCGCGAGCAGTGGCCTATAGGCATTATGGGTTATGGCCAAATAGGGCAGAAAGTTGCCCAAAGCTTGACGGGTTTAGGCTATCCCGTGGCGGCTTGGGTGCGTAGCCCGCGACAAAGTACTGATGAGGTGCCGCTTTATGCTGGTCCTGAACAGCTAGACGCATTTTTACAGGCCAGCCGTATTTTAATTAATGTATTGCCTCTTACTACAGAAACCCGCGGCATTTTGAATAAAACGAATTTATTAAAACTACAGCCGCACTCCTATTTAATTAATATGGCGCGCGGTCCACATGTGGTGGATGAGGACCTGATTGCCGTACTTGATGAGGGGCATTTGACAGGGGCGTTATTGGATGTTTTCCACGAAGAGCCTTTGGACGTTAACCATCCTTTTTGGCAACACCCGCAGGTTTTGGTGACGCCACATATTTCAGGGGTGTCGCTACGCTGGCCTACCGCGCAGCATATTGCTAAAAAAGCGACTGCTTTTTTAGCGGGGACAACGATTACCGGTTTGGTGCAGCGCCAACGTTTGTATTAATTTATTAAGACAGTTAGGAGTCTAGCTATGTCAACGACGATTAAAGCGATTCAGATTGAGAAAAATGGTGGGCCAGAGGTGGTTCAGGTGGTGAGCAGGCCGTTACCTACCCCTCAGGCACACGAGGTCTTAATACGCAATAAAGCGGTGGGCCTTAATTTTATTGATATTTATTATCGCGATGGCTTGTATCCCGCTGCCTTACCGCATGGTTTAGGGTTTGAGGGGGCGGGGGAAGTAGAAGCCGTTGGGGCAGAGGTCACTCATCTGCAGGTCGGAGATCGAGTTGCTTATGGTCAAGGGCCTCTAGGCGCTTATGCAGAAGCCCATTGTTTGCCTGCAGACCGGGTCGTCAAACTCCCTGATAGTATCAGCTTCGAAGAAGGCGCTGCCATGATGCTTAAAGGGCTGACCGTGCAATACTTATTTAGACAAACGTATCGCTTAGAGCCGGGGCAAACCATCTTGTTTCATGCCGCCGCTGGTGGGGTGGGTTTAATTGCTTGTCAGTGGGCTAAAGCCTTAGGCGTGAATCTTATTGGTACCGCGTCCAGTCCAGAAAAAATGGAGTTAGCTAAACAGCATGGGGCTTGGGCCATGATTAACTACAAAACTGAAAATGTAGCCGAGCGTGTATTGGAGCTGACCAATGGGGCTAAAGTACCCGTAGTCTATGATGGTGTGGGTGCTGCTACGTGGGAACGTTCGTTAGATTGCCTACAGCGGCGTGGTTTGATGGTGAGCTATGGGAACGCGTCTGGACCGGTCACCGGGGTGAACTTAGGTATTTTGGCTCAAAAAGGGTCTTTGTATGTCACCCGACCTATTTTGGCGCATTTTGTCCCTACTTTAGAGACAATGCAGGCCGCAGCTCAAGAGCTATTTGATTTGGTAGAGGCTGGGCAAATTAAAATTCAAATCGGGCAGCGGGTGGCCTTAGAGAATGTGGCTGAAGCCCAAAGAGCTTTGGCTGCAGGTGAAACCAAAGGGTCTACCGTTTTGACTCTTTAAAAGAGCCAGTGCCATTTAGGAGCGCTCCATGACCGCAATGGTAGGAGCGCTCCATGACTGCTATGGGGCTATTAGACCCAGTCCGTTACGCGTTTTCTTGGTGATAACGCTGTACACGTTCTACTTCATTTTTAGAACCCAAAATTACGCCTACCCGTTGATGCAGCGCGGTAGGTTGAATATCTAAAATACGGTTTGCACCGTCTACGGCGGCTCCGCCGGCTTGTTCAACTAAGAAGCTCATGGGGTTGGCTTCGTACATTAAGCGTAGTTTGCCCTGGCGCACTGACTCACGGTGATCGCGTGGATACATAAAAATACCACCACGACTTAAAATACGATGCACATCGGCCACCATGGAGGCAATCCAGCGCATGTTGTAGTTTTTCTCTAGGGGGCCTTCTTTGCCCTGTAAGCATTCGTCTACATAACGGCTAATAGGGGTTTCCCAATGACGTTGATTCGACATGTTAATCGCGAACTCAGCAGTGTCTTCTGGAATACGGATAGAAGGATGGGTCAGTACCCAAGAACCTGTTTCACGATCTAAAGTGAAGCCAACCACCCCTGAACCCACTGTTAGAATAAGCATGGTCTGGGGGCCATAGACGGCATAGCCTGCTGCAACTTGTTTGGTGCCCGGTTGCATGAAATCCGTTTCTTCAATATCACGACTGTTGGCATCTTCAGGTAGTTGCAATACAGAGAAAATTGTTCCAATAGAGACGTTGACGTCAATGTTGGAAGAGCCGTCTAAAGGATCAAACAGCAACAGGTTACGACCTTTAGGGTAGTGCGTAGGAATGCGGTGGATGGTGTCCATTTCTTCGGAGGCCATAGCGGCTAAATTACCACCCCATTCGTTGGCTTCTAAGAGAATATCATTCGAGATGACATCTAGTTTTTTTTGTACCTCGCCTTGGACATTTTCGCTGTCTAAGCTGCCAAGTACGCCGCCTAAGGCGCCTTTGCTGACGGCATGGCCAATGGCCTTACATGCTCTGGCTACGGTTTCAATGAGTAAACGCACATCAGCGGTAACCACGTTGTGTTCGCGCTGTTGTTCAACTAAATAGTGGGTAAGGTTCTTTTTTAAATACATGACGTTATTCAATAGTGAGAGCTTTGTGAACGATTTCCTGAACGTTGGCAGACAAGCTGGTTTGTTGGAGGCGTTCAAAGCGGACTTTGAGTTCAGAGCGTAACGGCTCAGAGTAGTGGGACCAGTTATCGAAAGTGCGACACAAGCGTGCTGATATTTCAGGGTTAAGCGCATCTAGGGCGATGACCTGATCACACCAAAAATCGTAGCCAGACGAGCAGTGTACCTGTGCCATATTATTCGTGCAGAACTGAAAGATCAATGCGCGCGCACGATTTGGATTGCGCAGTTTAAAGTCGGGGTGCTGGGCTAATTGTAAAGCTTGGGCCACATCAAAATACGGAGCGGTAGCTTGGATACTGAACCAACGGTCTATAACCAAGGCATTTGACTGCCAACGTAGGTAGAAATCTTCCAATAAAGGCAATCGTATTTCTGGTGTGGCATGATGCACGAGTGCGCTAAAAGCACCCCACTGATCGGTCATATTCGATGCAGAGTGGTATTGTGCTTGGGCCCAAGCCATGGCTTGAGGGTGCTGCGCAATAATCAATTGATGCAGAGCGAGGTTTTTGAGGGCGCGGTCACCGGCATCTAAAGCACTAGGCGTATAGGCCAGAGGGCTATTACTGAGTAATTTTTGATAAATGGTGGCCCATTCGGGCGCAAAGCGCTGGGCCAGTTTCTGTTCTAAGCGTTGATGGCTTTGGACCAAGGCATGGGGGTTCATTGGACGTGTTTGGGCCAGTAATTGACGCACGCTAGGTAGACTTAGGGCTCGGCTTAAATAAGCACTGGAAAGATCTGTCGTGTGCAGCAGCTGTTGCCAGACTAGACATAGTGCGGCCTCAAGCTCGGGTTCGGGTTGCTGGGCGGACTGGATGAGGCAGCGTTGAGCGAGTTCTTGGATGGCTTGCCAACGGCCAAATGCATTGCTGTCATGTTGAGCCAAGGTGATTAAATCAGCCAGTGGGCGCTCGTAGCGCAGACGCACTGGGGCAGAGAAGTCACGCAATAAGGACAGAACCGGAGGCTGAGTCACTTGCTCAAAAGTGAAATGCTGTTCTGCTTGATCCAAGCGTAAGGTGAACTCGTCACTGAGCTCAGAGCCACACTGCACCGGCAGGGATTGGCCGGCAGCATCTAAAAAGCCGAGCTTAAATGGGATCAGTAACGGAGCCTTAAGAGCGATGGGTTGCTCTAGTAGTTCTACACCTACAGCAGGATTGCTTTGTTTAACAACTAAAGTGGCGCGTTGTTGGCTTGCTTCATAATTGAGCTGAATTTCTAAAAGAGGGGTGCCAGCTTGTTCATACCAACCGGTAAAGGCAGCCAAACTTTGGCCTGGGTACTGTTTTTGGTATTGTTGGTCCATGCAGGCCATAAAGTCATCACATGTAATGGCTTGACCGTCAAATTGCTCAAAGTAGGATTTCAAAGCAGCTTGAAAGCCTGTTTCACCCAGTAAGGTATGAAACATGCGAATGACTTCAGCCCCTTTTTCGTAAATAGTCGCGGTATAAAAGTTGCTGATTTCTTCGTAACTATTAGGGCGTATGGGGTGAGCCATCGGCCCTGCGTCTTCGGGGAACTGAGCAAGGCGTAGTACATTGACATCATCAATACGTTTGACTGCGCGGGCGCTGGCAGCGGCTGTACCTTCTAGGCCAGTGGCTAACATATCGGCGCTGAACTCTTGGTCGCGGAATACCGTCAGGCCTTCTTTGAGAGAAAGTTGAAACCAGTCACGACACGTGACACGATTGCCGGTCCAGTTGTGAAAGTATTCGTGCCCAATAACGGCTTCTATGTCGCGATAGCTTTGGTCGGTGGTGCTTTCAGGTTGGGCTAAGACATAGGCGGCATTAAATACGTTTAGCCCTTTGTTTTCCATCGCGCCCATATTAAAGTCGGCAGCGGACACCACCATATAGCGCTCTAAGTCTAGTTCTAAACCAAAGCGTTGCTCATCCCAACGTAGCGAGTTGACCAGACTTTGCATGGCCCATTCTGTTTTAGGGTAATCGCCTTTGTCGCTAAAAAGTTGTAGTAAGACCTCGCGACCAGAGGCAGTGGTCAGGCGTTGCTCTCTGCAATCAAAGTCACCGGCAACGACCGCAAACAAATAGGACGGTTTACTAAAGGGGTCTGCCCACACGGCCTCGTGTTTATTGTTAGGAAGATCCGTTGTGCTGATTAAGTTACCGTTGGAGAGCAAATAAGGAAATTGTGTTTTGTCGCCGATTAAACGCACGGTGTAGCGAGTGAGCACGTCTGGGCGATCAGCAAACCAAGTAATGCGTCTGAAGCCTTCGGCTTCACATTGGGTAAATAATTGCTCTCCTGATTGATATAGCCCCATCAAGGTGGTGTTTTTCTCAGGCTCACAATAGTTATTAATCTCAATGGTATGAGTGGCCTGAGTTAAGGGGATGGCTAGGGTGGTCGCATCAAGCGTGTAGTCCGTAGCGTTTAGGGGCTGGCCATCTACATGAATGGAAACTAAAGTTAATTCTTCACCGTCTAACAGTAAAGGTGTGCCGGGAGAATCTGTATGAACGCTAAATTGGCTTTGAACAAGGGTTCTGCTGGAGTCTAAATGAAAATTAAGATGTAAGTGTTCAACGCGATAAGGAAAGGGCTGGTAATTTTTTCTTTGGATGCTAGTGGTCATCGGTGAAATCACAAGAGGTGGAAACGAAAAAAGATTAATATGGAGATTGTAGTCTGTTCAGGTAACTAAAGGAGTGAGTATGTATGTAGCCAAGCGAGAGATCCAATCGAAGTGGATGCGTTACATGTTGCTGTTGGTTGGCTTTTTTGTGCTGACAGGATGCGCTGCCTCTTGGTCGGCAAAAGTCACTACCTTTCAGCACTGGCCTGCTGAGCTTTATCAAGCACGCTACCAGATTGAGCCCAATTCAGAGCAAGAAAATAGTTTGGAGTTTCAAGCAGTGGCCGATTCGGTGCGGGTGGCAATGGGAGCCGTAGGACTGGTTGAGGGTGGCCCAGAGAGCCGATTAGTCGTGGAGCTAAGCTATGGTAACCCCATGAAGCAAGAGTGGGTTGAGCGCTATGTGGATCCGTATGATCCTTTTTTCTATGGCGGGCCTTTCTCTACGGGCATATGGGGAGGTTTTGGTGCTATGCGTTTTGGGGGCATGTATCATCCTATGCCGCGTTATGCCTCTGTGCCGGCTGATATTTATAACAATACCTTGAAAGTTGTAATAAAAGATCGTTTAAATAATATGGCTGAAGTTTTTAATGCAACTGCTATTAATAAATCTGATAGGGATGGATTAATAAATGTAATTCCTTTATTAGCTAAGGCTGCTTTTGCTAATTTCCCAGGAATGAACGGCAAGGTACAAGAGGTACGGTTTAAATAAAGTCTCTAAATGAAAAGCGCAAACCTAAAGGTAGGTTTGCGCTTTTTTGGGGCAGAAAAAAGGATCACACTTTGATCAAAAAGCTATCCCGAGTTTTGCCTTGGGCTTCTGCGTCTACTATCCAACGAGGCGGACGGCCACGCCCTGTCCAAGTGTCCCCTGTTTCAGGGTTTTTGTAACGAGCTGGGGCGGAACTCGTTGTAGTAGGGCTTTTTTGGCGGCGGTCGAAGGCTTGGGTGATTTCTTCGGCGCTGATGCCATACTCTTGCATGGATTTGATAATAGAATTAATTACAGGGCGACGCTGACGTGTGTGCAGGGTGCGCATTTTTCGCTGTAATTTCTGGATTTGCTTTTCTAGCTGTTGCTTTTCACTTAAGAAGTTTTCTTGAGGCATTTGTGTTTCCTGTGTTTGTTAAATTGCATTTAACTATTTTTAATAATAATACGAGATAGATCTCATACTAATAGATTCTACCCCTTTTTATTCCATAAGAAAATATATAAACAATAGAACTTGGTTAAAGATCGTAATGGAGCAAAATGATGAGTTACCCTGATAATGAGCAATTAAAGGTGGCGGCTATTCAAATGATTTCAGGGCCACGTGTAGAAGACAATCTACGTACGGCTGCGTATTGGATTCAGTGGGCTGCAGAGGCTGGAGCGCAGGTAGTGGCTCTGCCTGAGTATTTTTGTTTTTTAGGGAATTCCTTAAAGGAAAAATACGCCTTAGTTGAGCCATTTGGGGCGGGGCCTATTCAAGATTTTTTATCTGAGCAAGCGGCTTATTACGGTATTTATTTAATCGGCGGGACTTTGGCTTTGGCCTCAGAAGAGCCCCAGCGTTTTTATAACAGTACTTTGGTGTATGAGCCCTCGGGACGCTGTGTAGGTCGTTATGACAAAATTCATCTATTTACTTTTCAGCGCGGTGCGGAACGTTATGATGAGGCGCAGACGATTAAAACTGGCAAGGCTGAACCGACTGTTATTACTATTTCTGATTTTTGTTTGGGTTTGGGGATTTGTTATGACCTTCGTTTTCCCGAGCTTTTTAGGGCCATGCCAGCGATGGATTTAATCGTCTTACCCTCTGCTTTTACGTACACTACGGGACAAGCACATTGGGAGGTGCTATTAAAGGCGAGGGCCATAGAAAATCAATGTTATGTCTTAGCCCCAGCTCAAGGTGGCGTACACGAGAATGGAAGACGTACTTGGGGACATAGCATGTTGATAGATCCATGGGGGCAGCAAATTGATTGTTTAGCTACAGGCGCAGGCTATGTCAGTGGCATAATAGATAAAAAGCGTTTAGCTGCCGTGCGAACGGATTTACCCGCTTTGACGCAACGACGCTTTAGTTAAGTTTTTTAAGGATAGTAGATGATGACAAGCTCATCGAATTTGGATGCATTAAGCACAGCCAAGTCCGTTTTATTGACGCCTTGGGGCGTAACCGAGCATGATTTGCAGCGCAGCTTGGCAGAGATATTTACTCACAGAGTAGACTATGCTGATTTGTACTTTCAGTATTCACGCAGCGAAGCCTGGAGTCTCGAAGAAGGTATTGTGAAAACAGGTAGCTTCAATATAGAGCAGGGTGTGGGGGTGCGTGCCATTAGTGGTGAAAAAACGGCATTTTCATATTCAGATACACTTAGTCAAGAGGCTTTACTGAGCGCAGCACAAGCGGTGCGTAGTATTGCTAGACAGGGGCAGCAAGGTCAGTTGCCTGTTTTAGCGGCCCGTGTGCCCAAGCGCCCTTTACTCTATGTGCCTAATGACCCCCTCGATAGCATGAGCGCTCCAGATAAAGTGGCTTTATTGGAAAAAATTGAGCGTATGGCTCGAGCCAAGGACCCTCAGGTGATTCAAGTCATGGCTAGCCTAGGCGCTACCTGTGACACGGTGCTTATAGCGGGCAGTGATGGCCGACTTGCCGCCGATGTGCGTCCTTTGGTGCGCTTGTCTGTGACAGTGATCGCCGAGCGCGCTGGGCGCCGAGAAAGCGGTAGTTCAGGCGGGGGCGGCCGTTTTGATTTGGGGTATTTTGATGAGGCTTTGCTACAGCGTTACGTAGACGAGGCAGTAAACCAAGCCTTAATTAATCTAGAGGCTGAGGCGGCTCCAGCCGGAGAAATGCCGGTGATTCTAGGTGCAGGTTGGCCTGGCATTCTATTGCACGAAGCCGTGGGGCATGGCCTAGAGGGTGATTTTAATCGCAAAGGGTCTAGTGTCTTTAGCGATCGTATTGGCGAGCAGGTGGCCTCTAAAGGGGTAACTGTTATTGATGACGGCACCCTAACAGACAGACGTGGTTCTTTAAATATAGATGACGAGGGCAATCCGACTCAGCATAATGTTTTAATCGAAGACGGTGTTTTGACTGGCTATATGCAAGACATGCTGAATGCTCGCTTAATGGGCATGCCGGTTACCGGTAATGGTCGTCGAGAGTCTTACGCCTATTTGCCTATGCCTCGTATGACTAATACCTATATGTTAAACGGCACTCATCATCCTGACGAGCTCATTGCCTCAGTGAAAAAGGGCATTTATGCCGCTAATTTTGGTGGTGGTCAGGTGGATATTACCAGCGGCAAGTTTGTTTTTTCTGCTTCGGAAGCTTGGCTGATCGAAGAGGGCAAACTGATCCATCCAGTTAAAGGTGCTACCTTGATTGGTTCAGGAATTGACGCCATGAATCAGGTATCCATGATTGCCAACAACATGGCTTTAGATTCGGGTGTGGGCACGTGTGGCAAAGACGGGCAAAGTGTGCCTGTAGGTGTAGGGATGCCATCAATACGTATCGATGGGCTTACCGTTGGTGGGACGGCATAGTTATATTGAAACAACATATGACCAGGCCGCAGTAGCGGCCTTTTCTTTATTTGACAATATTTATTTCAATGGATATGATTTCAGTTGAAATGATTATTTGCTTGATGTGGAATATGAAAGCTAAATGAAAACACAGGATCAGTACGATTTACGCATTTTGCGTGCTTTGCGTCGCATAACACGCTCAATTGCATTGCACTCTAGACAGCTATCGGCTGGTAGTAATATCACCGCGCCGCAGTTGGTTTGTTTGCGCACTGTTATTGATAAAGGTCCTTTAACAGCGACCATGATTAGCCGAGAGATGCACGTCAGTCCTAGCACGGTGGTGGGTATCTTAGACCGCCTAGAGGACAAAGGTTTGCTCATACGAGAGCGCAGCCGAGAAGATCGTAGGATTGTGTATGTTAGCGCCACCACTGAAGGCAAAGAGTTAGCCCAGAGCACGCCATCACCCTTGCAGCAAAAGCTTAGCGAAGCCTTACAGCAGCTTCCCGAGCAGGAACAAAAGCAAATTACAACGGCCTTAGAGCGCGTGGTGGCATTAATTGATTCAGATGCAGAAATGGAGGCCGATCAATCTGTATCTGCTTTATTGGAGATACCCGAGGGCGCTGTACCACCTGAATCGGGTTTAGTGGTTTGACCATTACCAAAGAAAAATCTACCCCTACTGCGGAAAGCAGCGATGAAGACCCGCTGCGATTTCGCCAGCCAGACATTAATGACGGGGCAGCCGTTTACGAACTGATTCGAGCCTGCCCACCGTTAGACCTCAATTCGAATTATGTGTATTTATTACTTTGTACACATTTCGCTCAAACATGCATCGTTGCCCAACGAGCAGATCAGCTTGTAGGTTTTATTTCAGCCTACCGTCATCCTGAAAACCCCCACACGTTATTTGTTTGGCAAGTCGCCGTGCATGAGTCCATGCGTGGACAAGGTTTGGCACAAAACATGCTGGGTTGTCTTTTAGGGCGGGAAAACCTGCAGGGGATCGAGTTTATTGAAACCACAGTAGACCCAGATAACCGTGCTTCTAGACGGTTATTTGAAAAGTTGGCGCAGCAGCATCAGGCTGAGTTGATAGAGCTTGAGTTTTTAAAAACTGAGCATTTTATAGAGCCCCAAGTTGAGCCCTTACTACGTATTGGGCCATTAATGGCAAGCTTGTTATAAAAACGAGGAGAAAACCATGTCAAATTTAAAAATTTTCGATCGGATGGAGTCCCAAGTGCGTGGCTATATTCGTTCCTTCCCTGTGCTATTTACTTACGCAAAAGGTTCGCTCTTGCGTGATGAATCTGGCAAAGAGTACATCGACTTCTTTAGCGGGGCAGGAACTTTAAACTATGGTCATAACAATGAGTTATTTAAAAGTAAGCTCATTGAGTACGTGGAAAGTGATGGCGTAGTCCACGGCCTAGATATGGCGACTTCCGCTAAAAAGACGTTATTGGAAGCGGTAGATCAGCATTTGCTTAAACCGCGTAATTGGAATTACACCTTGCAGTTCACTGGGCCTACGGGAACCAACGCAGTAGAAGCGGCACTGAAACTAGCACGTCAGGTGACTGGGCGGCAAAATGTAATTTCATTTACTCATGGCTTTCATGGTGTAAGTTGTGGCGCTTTAGCGGCTACGGCTAACAAGAAATTCCGTGATGCAGCGGGTATTCAATTACAAAATACCACGTTCATGCCTTATGACGGCTATTTAGGGCCAGATGTAGATACCATCAGCTATTTAGAAAAGTTGTTGGAAGACCCAAGCAGTGGTTTAGATAAACCCGCAGCGGTGATCGTAGAGACCATTCAAGGCGAGGGTGGTGTGAATGTGGCCACGACTCGTTGGCTTAAAGCCTTGCAGCAGCTGTGTAAAACCCATGGCATGTTAATGATCGTTGACGATATTCAAGTGGGTTGCGGCCGTACGGGCACTTTCTTTAGCTTTGAAAAAGCGGGTATTCAACCTGACATCATTACGCTGTCTAAATCCTTGTCTGGCTATGGCTTACCCATGTCTTTGGTTTTGCTAAAACCAGAACTGGATATTTGGAAACCCAGCGCACATAACGGAACTTTCCGTGGTAATAACTTGGCTTTTGTCACTGCCACGGCAGCGTTAGACTCGTATTGGAGTGATGCCGAATTCAGCAAGAGCATTCAAAGCAAAGAAGCATTGGTGCGTGACTGGTTAGAAAACATCGTACACAGTTACCCCGGTTCTGGCCTAAGCGTACGTGGCCGTGGTCTTATTCAAGGATTGGTTAGCCCGGCGGGTTCAGATATTGCCTCTCAAATTGCCGGTCGTGCCTTTGATAAAGGATTGATCATAGAAACCTCGGGGGCTCAAGACGAAGTGTTGAAGCTATTGCCAGCGTTAACCATTGAAACAGAACAGCTCAAAAAAGGATTACATATTCTTGAGCAAAGTGTGGCCGAAGTCATGGCCCAGACACCTCAAACAGCCAAAATACTTAAACTAGGAGCAAGCTAATGATTGTGCGTGATGTCAAAGACGTGATTGGCACAGACCAAGAAATTCGTACTGATACGTGGGTAAGTCGTCGTGTCTTATTAAAAAAAGATGGCATGGGGTTTTCATTTCATGAAACAGTGATTTTTCCTGGAACAGAAACGCATATTCATTACCAAAATCACCTAGAAGCGGTGTGGTGCATAGAAGGGGATGGTGAAATTGAGACCGTCGCTGATGGCAAAAAATATGCGTTAGGTCCAGGGGTGGTGTATGCCTTGGATGAGCACGATGAGCATTACTTGCGCGGGGGCGAGCATCCCTTGCGCGTGATTTGTGTGTTTAATCCCCCTTTAACAGGTTTAGAAGTTCATGATGAAGAGGGCGTTTATCCTGCAGACGTAAGTTAGGAGGTGTAAATATGACAGTTGCTACCGATTACTATACTTCTCGTGTAGCAACGCCTATGGCCTTAATTCCTCGTGCAGAACCCGTGGTTTATGCACGAGGAGAATATGCTAAAGCGTTGAGTCCCGAACAATTACGTAGCTATGAAGAGAATGGCTTTTTAATTTTGCATGATGTGTTTGAGCCTCAAGAGGTGCAAACGTATGCCGCAGAGTTGCATCGCTTATTAGAGTCACCAGAGCGAGCAGGGCAGCCAGACGTCATCACAGAACCAGGTAGTGAAGCCGTTCGCTCTTTATTTAGAGTGCATCAGCACAGCGACCTCGTGCAAGAACTAGTGCAAGATCCCCGCTTAGTACAGGTAGCTCGCCAAATTTTGGGTTCAGATGTGTATTTGCATCAGTCCAGAGCTAATTTTAAGCCCGGCTTTACTGGTAAAGCCTTTTATTGGCACTCTGATTTTGAAACGTGGCATGTAGAGGATGGCATGCCGTCCATGCGGGCCCTGAGTTGTTCGGTTTTGCTGACGGATAATAATGCAAGTAATGGGTCGTTAATGCTAGTTCCTGGCTCACAGCGGTATTTTGTGCCGTGTTTAGGCCAAACCCCAGATCAGCACCATAAAAAATCGTTAAAAAAGCAAGAGTATGGCGTACCCAGTCAGGAGCACCTGACTTACTTGGTGGAGCAAGGTGGTTTGGAAACAGTACAAGCCAAAGCTGGTTCGGTCATCTTTTTTGATTGCAACACCATACATGGCTCGGCCAATAACATCAGCCCTTGGGCGCGATCCAATTTATTTATGGTTTTTAATAGTGTGAAAAATGCACTCAAAGAACCTAAGTACGGATTAAAGCCCCGTCCTGACTTTCTAGGCCATCGCGGCCCCATCGTATCTTTGTAAAAAGGTACCCCTGCAAGAAGGGCCCCCTTGGGGCCCGATCCTGCTCTTAGGGGGTGCTGTGCTGCTGCATGAAGTTGCTTAAGAACTCTTTGGTGCGCTCTTGGGTGGGGGCAGAGAAAATTTGCTCAGGCGAGCCATCTTCGACGATTTTACCCTTATCAAAAAAGCAAATGCGGTCTGAAATTTGACGGGCAAACTGCATTTCGTGTGTGACCAGTAAAATCGTCAAATCATGCTTAGAGCATAATTGCTCGATTACTTGTAATACCTCTCCGACCAATTCAGGGTCTAGTGCTGAAGTGGGCTCATCAAAAAGCATGATATTAGGGCGCATCGCCAACGCACGTGCAATACCAACTCGCTGTTGCTGCCCACCAGACAATTGGCTGGGAAATTTATTGGCATGTTCAGTAAGACCCACTAAGTCCAGATACTCCATGGCACGTTGCTTGGCTTTTTTCTTATCTAAACCTAACACGTGTACAGGGGCTTCTGTGACATTGCGCAGCACGCTCATGTGCGGAAAGAGATTGAACTGTTGAAATACCATCCCCATCTTTTTACGCATGTGACGTAGATGATCCTCACTGGCACTGATCAACTGATCATTTTTTTGTTCATGCCATAACGGCTCACCATCAACGTAAATCACACCGCCTTGAATATCTTCTAGTGTCATTAAAATACGTAAGACGGTGGATTTTCCAGAGCCTGATGGACCAATGATTGTGACTTTCTCACCTTTGTTAACGGTGAAGTTGAGTTCATCTAAAACGGTATGATCCCCAAATTTTTTGGTCACGTTTTGGAAGTCGATAATAGGGTGTGAGTTAGTCATGTTTTAAATGTATCCCTTCTTTGGGTAAACGCTCATCTAATTGGCGCACTAGCCATGACGCGATTAGGGTCATGATTAAATAGATGAGCCCCACCATGGATAGGGGGATTAAGTAGTGAAAGCTGCGATCCCCAATAATTTTGGCAACATTCAATAGCTCTAAGACAGAAACTACCGATAGGATCGGTACGTCTTTCATAATAGAGACCAAGTAATTACCTAAGGCGGGAATAATCCGTGGAATGGCTTGAGGTAAGACGATGGTGCTAAATGTGCGCCAGCTGGATAAATCCAAAGCGCGCGATGCCTCTAATTGGCCTTTGTGGATGGATTCAATGCCAGCACGATAGACCTCAGAGGTATAAGCACTGTATTGCAGACCCAGAGCCAAAGCGCCGGTCATAAAAGCCGGCAAAACCAACCCATAATCGGGTAGAACGTAATAAAGAAAAAACAGTTGTACCAGCAAGGGGGTGTCGCGGATAAATTCTGTGATGAATCGAGCGGGCCAAGAAATGATCTTAAAGCGTACGCTTTTTAAACCTGCCAAGACTAAACCGAATATAGCAGCGACAAAAAAACCTAAAACGGTAGCTTGCAGTGTAACGATTAAGCCTTTACCTAAAATGGGCAAAATAGACCAGGCAAAAGCCCAAGAGCTACTGGTGTCCCAACTAATGCCAAATAACATTATTGACCTCCTGCACGCCAACGTGTGGTGTAGCGCTCTAATAAGTGCATCAAACCACTAATGACTAAGGCCATCCCAAAATACATAAACAGCAGCATGGTGTAGATTGTGGTGCTGTCTTGGGTGTAGTTACGAATTTGTTCTGCTCTAAACGCTAAATCGGCTAAACCGATTAAGGAAACTAGAGCTGTGTCTTTTAAGTTTTGTACGGCTAAATTACCAAAGCTTGGCATCATTTCAGGAATGGCCTGAGGCACAGCAATACGCCACATGGTTTGACGTTCACTGAAATCCAGAGCTTTAGCGGCTTCGTATTGGGTTGGAGGCACGGCTTGAATAGCACCACGGACCACCTCGGCTCCGTAGGCGCCTATATTTAAGGCTAGCGCTAAGGTGCCGGCTACTACCGGTGGCAAGCGTAAATCCACTCCAATAAGTTGCCCCAGCATAGGCAAAGCAAAAAAGAGCCAAAATAATTGCACTAATAATGAAGTGCCACGGAACACTTCAATAAAGGTGACGCTAATGGCTTTAATCCACCAGTGGGGAGAAAGCCGCCCTACGCCAAAAAGAAAGGCAAAGGCAGCACCCAAAATGGTGGAGTAAAGGGTTAGTTGCACTGTGACCCATGCGCCTGAAAGCAGTGGGCCACTGTAATTAATCCAATTCATGCGAGTCTTAGCTCATGCAAAGTTCAGCAGTGGTTTTGGCATTGGATTCGGTTTGGTCAACCTCACTAAAACCATAACGACTTAAAATCTCTTGCCACTCTGGGGTTTGCTTGAATTTTGCTAGCTCTTCATTCATGGCGTCGCGTAAGCTTTCCGAGTTTTTAGCAAAGGTAAAACCTCCCCAACTGCGAATGGCTTCGCCGTCAATCACTGGATCTTGGAAGTTGGCAGCCAGTTCAACTCTGTCGCTTTGCTTGGCAAGCTCGGCTGCAGTTAAACCAGTGGCGGCATAGGCATCTGCACGCCCAGTGGATACCGTGGAAATAGCATCTGCATTATTAGAGATAGTGACGAGTTGGGACTCATCTACGCCTAAGGCTTGCATCATTTCTAGCTGATCTGCTCCAGCCATAATAGCGACCTTATATTGTTTGTCTTTAAAGTCGTCGTAGCTATGTAAGTCTTTGGGGTTACCGGCAGCCACTAAGAGCCCTTCACCATATGAGCTATTGGGCTCGGAGAACAGAACTTGCTGGCAGCGTTGCGGTAAGATGGCCATTTCTGCAGCGACCAGATCAAAACGATCTGCTTGTAGGCCTGGAATGAGCGAACCAAAATTGGTGGTTTGCCATTCAATCTTATCTATACCCAATGCTTTGACTAGATGAGCGGCGACCTCAGGGCCTACACCCTTGGCATCTCCATTTAAGTCGGTGTAACCGTAAGGGATTTCATTGGCTACGGCGATTCTAATGGAGCCTTTCTTTTGTAGTTCCTCTAAGGTAGCGGATTGGGCACTAACGCCTAAAGTTAACATAGCGGCAGTAGTGGAAAGAAGAATAGATCGTGGTAATAAGCGCATTGCTTTTCCTTTCTCTGGTTTAGTTCATCTGAACTGACGATGGGGTCAGCAATCTATTTG
Organism: uncultured Paenalcaligenes sp.; assembly: GCA_947632305.1. GTDB lineage: Bacteria > Pseudomonadota > Gammaproteobacteria > Burkholderiales > Burkholderiaceae_B > Paenalcaligenes. The sequence goes on from CANROS010000012.1 coordinate 25,149, forward strand.
CAAGCTAATAATAGCCTGAAAAATGATTTCAGCTCAAATGATTTAGGCTCGATCTATTGCTATGGAAAGGTGTTAGTTAAAATGAATGAAGCCAAGCCAGAGGTTTTGCTCTGTTTGAAGGGGTTGAATTCTTTTTAGAGATTGTGTTTTTTGTAAAAATTGTGTTAGGATGAATTCATGTACACAGCACAAGCCTTTTTCTTTTTTTATTTTTATGCTTTTCCTATGCCGCTGGCGCAGGAAGGGATGGCTTGTACACAACGCACATAGCAAAAACAGTTCCCAACTAAAGCCGCCAGCGCAAAAGGCGGCTTTTTTTGTGCCGCTACATTCTGGCAGCACAACTTCAATGGAGTCTAGACGTGTCGCACAATACTGATGATTTACGTATTCGGGAAATTAAAGAGTTAAGCCCACCCGCACATTTAATGCGTGAATTTGCTTGCTCAGCGCAAGTCTCTAATTTAGTGCATGGTGCACGCGCAGCCATTCACCAGGTCTTGCATAATCAAGATGATCGCTTAGTGGTGGTGATTGGGCCATGTTCTATCCACGATACGCAAGCCGCTTTAGAATATGCCCGTCGATTGTTGCCTTTGCGAGAGCAGTATAAAGACGAGTTGGAAATTGTGATGCGAGTCTACTTTGAAAAACCGCGCACTACTGTGGGTTGGAAAGGGTTGATTAATGACCCTAGCTTAGATGGTAGCTTTAACATTAACCAAGGCCTACGCATTGCACGTCAGTTGTTGCTAGAGGTCAATGAGCTGGGTATGCCGGCGGGTTGTGAGTACTTGGATATGATTACACCCCAGTACATTGCAGACTTGGTCTCTTGGGGGGCCATTGGGGCGCGCACCACTGAAAGCCAAGTCCACCGCGAGCTGGCTTCGGGTCTGTCGTGTCCTGTCGGTTTTAAAAATGGTACGGGTGGCAGCACTCGGATTGCGATTGATGCAATCAAAGCGGCTTCACAGCCTCACCATTTCTTATCGGTGACCAAAGGGGGGCATTCCGCCATTGTGTCTACCAAAGGCAACGAGGATTGCCATATTATTTTACGTGGTGGTAAGGCCCCTAACCACGATGCCGCTAGCGTAGAGCAAACGGGTAAAGACATGGAAGCCTCGGGTTTATTGCCACGCATTATGATTGATGCCAGTCATGCGAACAGCAATAAAGACTACCGTCGTCAGCCCGAAGTGATTAACGAGGTCTGCGAGCAGGTGGAAGCGGGCGATGAGCGTATCTTCGGGGTCATGGTAGAAAGCCATTTGGTGGCAGGGCGCCAAGACCTAGTCGATGGTAAACCGTTGACTTATGGGCAAAGCATTACGGATGGCTGTATTGGTTGGGAAGAGTCCGAAGCGGTGCTTGAGCGCTTGGCACAGGCAGTACGCGTTCGCCGTCAGAAAAAACAAGGCTAACTCTTACGCTTTTGGCGCATTTTTAAAAAGCAGGGCTGAATCGAATGGATTCCGCTCTGCTTTTTTGCATTTCACCGACACCCTTTCATGTATTTGCTGCAGGTAGTGAGGAGGGCGGTACAATACCCTAAGTTTTGATAGATGGTCTTTGAGACCTTTTTTAGGCACAGATTGGTATTATGACAACAGCGGCGGGCTCTAAAGGGCGAGTAGTAATTGGTCTTTCTGGTGGGGTGGATTCCTCGGTTTCAGCGTGGCTGCTTAAACAGCAAGGCTACGAGGTGATTGGTCTTTTTATGAAAAACTGGGAAGACGATGACGACACAGAATATTGCTCCAGTCGTCAAGATTGGCTTGATGCTGCTAGTGTGGCTGACCTGTTGGACATTGAAATTGAGGCGGTGAACTTTGCTGCCGAATACAAAGACCGGGTCTTTGCCGAGTTTTTGCGCGAGTACACAGCGGGGCGCACCCCTAATCCCGATGTGCTCTGTAATGCCGAAATTAAATTTAAAGCGTTTTTAGACCATGCCATGAGTCTAGGCGCCGAGCGCATTGCCACGGGCCATTATGCGCGGGTGCGTGCAGTACAAACTCCACAAGGCGACCAATACCAGTTGTTAAAGGGTGTGGACCAAAGCAAAGACCAAAGCTATTTTTTGCATCGTTTAAATCAAGCTCAATTGTCACGTACCTTGTTTCCTTTAGGGGAAATAGAAAAAACTGAGGTGCGTCGTATTGCCGAGCAATTGCAATTGCCCAATGCCAAGAAAAAAGATTCCACCGGTATTTGTTTTATCGGTGAGCGCCCTTTCCGCGAGTTCTTAAACCGGTATTTGCCTACTAAGCCAGGCCCTATTAAAACACCTGAAGGCAAAGTGGTGGGCGAGCACATGGGATTGGCTTTTTACACTTATGGCCAACGCAAGGGTTTAGGCATTGGTGGTATCAAGGGTACGCAGCGAGATGATGGCACGGCCGATGCTTGGTACGCCGCACGCAAAGACTTGCCAAATAATACGTTGTATGTGGTCCAAGGCCACGATCATCCGTGGTTGTTAAATCATAACCTGAGTGCTGAAAATATCAGTTGGGTTGCTGGTCAGGCCCCGACCCAAACCCAGTGCGCGGCCAAAACGCGCTACAGACAAAGTGATGCCGCTTGCCAAATTTTGCATGCCGATGAGCACAAGCTAAGCTTACATTTCGAGCAAGCCCAATGGGCGGTGACGCCAGGGCAATCAGTGGTGCTGTATGACGGCGAGGTGTGTTTGGGTGGTGGGATTATTCAATAATGACCATTACGTTTTTAGTGATCTTCGCTTTTTTAGGCGCTTTTGTTGGGTTTGCAGCTGGTTTGTTAGGCATAGGCGGGGGCATGATTTTGGTGCCTTTTCTGAATTTTCTGTTGCCGCGTTTAGGGGTGCCCTCTGATATTGCTGTGCATGTGGCCATTGCTACGGCCATGGCGACCATTATTTTCACCTCGTTATCTAGCATGCGCGCCCATCATGCCCATCAGGCCATTCGGTGGGATATTGTAAAACTGATGGCTCCTGGTTTGATTGTAGGGGGATTGGTTTCTGGTGGTGCGGTGTTTGCGTATATTAATGGCTTGGTACTAGCCATTATTTTTACCTGCTTTGTGGTGTATTCAGCCTTGAAAATGTTCAGAAACACTAAACCCCCGGTGGGTGCTACGTTGCCCGCACCGTGGCAGATCACGGCCTTTGGTGGCGTGGTAGGTTTTGTGTCGGGCTTATTGGGAGCGGGCGGTGGGTTTTTATCCGTGCCTTTTATGGTGCGTGCCCAAATTACCATGCAAAAAGCCATTGCGACCTCAGCCGCACTGGGTTTTTTTATTGCGGTGGCGAACGGCATAGGCTATGTGTGGTCAGGCGCCGAGTACACCAATCTACAGGCTGGTTTATTGGGTTATGTGTATTGGCCTGCTTTAGTTGTGTTGACGGTATTTAGTATGCTGAGTGCGCCATTTGGGGCCAAAATGGCCCATCGTTTACCCGTTAAAACATTAAAGCGTATTTTTGCCAGTATGCTATTACTCTTAGCTATCCAAATGCTGATTGAAACCCTACAGGTGCACTTAGGCTAAAAATCGGTGATCAGTCGTCCTTAAGGCCACGCTAAACGAGAGCGTGGCCTTTTTTGTTAGGCGGGGTTGAGTTCTTCATCTTTTAGAAAGACGCGACTGTGCATGGGTCTAATCCAAGCGTTGCCATGTTGGGTTAGACCTAGCTCTTGGAAGTGGCGCTTGCTGAGCTCAGCGTGGACAGTGCCTTCTTGGTGGGCGGTGCGTAGCTCTAGGCGTACGCGAGGGCCGACGATGGAAATCATCTCGATGCGGGCAGGTAAGGCATCGTCGCGGCTGTGCTTTAATACCTCAATGTCGTGAGAGCGTACGTAGGCCAACGCTTGGCTTAGGGGCTGATCTGCATATTCAGGGGTGGAAAAGGGTACGTTACCTATGCGTGCCTCCCCATTTTTTACCTTAGCCTGAAATACGTTCACATTACCAAGAAACTGATACACAAAAGGATTAGCTGGTGTGTCGTATACCTGTTCTGCTGTGCCATCTTGCTCGACTCGGCCCTGATTCATCACGACGACGCGGTCTGAGACCTCTAGGGCTTCTTCTTGATCGTGAGTCACAAAAACACTAGTGACATGAATTTCATCATGAAGCCGGCGTAACCAACGGCGCAATTCGGCGCGCACTTTAGCATCCAAAGCACCGAAAGGCTCATCTAGCAGTAACACTCTGGGCTCTACCGCTAGGGCGCGAGCAAGAGCAATACGTTGACGTTGACCTCCAGACAGTTGTGAAGGCAGGCGTTCAGCAGTCCAATCCAGCTGCACCATTTCCAGTAAGTGCATGACTTTTTGGTGGATAGCTGCTTTGCTAGGGCGCAAGCGGCGGGGGCGTACAGTGAGACCATAAGCCACATTTTCAAATACCGTCATGTGTTTAAAAAGAGCATAGTGTTGGAACACAAATCCTACCCCGCGCTGGCTGACGTGCACATCGGTGGTGTCTTGGCCATGAAAGTAAATGCGACCGTTGTCTGGTTGCTCTAAGCCAGCAATAATACGTAATAAGGTGGTTTTGCCTGAGCCTGAGGGGCCCAATAGTGCAGTGAGCTCTCCTTGTTTTAAGGTAAGGCTGACGTTATCCACCGCCACAAAATTGCCAAAGCGCTTGTTAATGCTATCGATTTCAATACTCATGGTGATGATCTCAAGAGTTGTCAGGGCTGGGACGGTTACGTTCATCTAACCATTCCACTAAGGTTTTAGCGGCAATAGTGACCAAAGCTAAGCCAGTTAATAGCGATGACACAGCAAACGCAGCAGTGAACATATATTCGTTATAAAGCACCTCAATATGCAGCGGCATGGTGTTGGTTTCACCGCGAATGCGACCGGAAACCATCGCGACTGCTCCAAACTCACCTAAAGCGCGGGCATTACATAAAATGACGCCATACATTAATCCCCATTTAATATTGGGCAGAGTGACGTACCAAAAGGTTTTCCAGCCACTGGCCCCTAAGGTTAATGAGGCTTCCTCTTCTTCTTTGCCTTGTTGTTGCATTAGCGGGATGAGCTCACGCGCAATAAAGGGTAGCGTCCCAAAAGCAATCACAATGACAATGCCGGGCACGGCAAAAATAATACGTAGGTCGTGTACGGCGAGCCAAGGCCCTAGCCAGCCTTGAGATCCAAATAAAATAATAAAAATAAGCCCCACGACGACAGGGGAAATGGCGAATGGCATATCGATCAAAGAGATCAAGATGGCTTTGCCGCGAAAATCAAATTTAGCAATGGCCCAAGCGGCGGCCACTCCGAACACCAGATTAATGGGGACAACAATGACCACAACCAGTAAGGAAAGGCGGATGGCCGCTAAGGCGTCTGGTTCGGTCACAGCGCTCCACCAGATAGATACGCCTTGTTCAAACGCGCCATAAAGCACAACGGCTAAAGGTAAGACTAAAAATAAGGCTAAAAAACCTAGGGCAATACTGATTAACGTCCAACGTATCCAGCGGGACTCTTCGGTAGCGCCACGCCAAGAGGAGGGTGGTGAGAGCTCCTGTTCTTGGCTGTGAGGTTGTATTAAATAAGGATAGGTTTGCGTGGTCATAGTTGTTTTAGAGGCTGCGTCGTTGAGTCCACCACTGCAAACCATTGATGATAAGCAGAAGTAAAAAAGCGGCTACTAGCATCACCGTGCCAATGGCAGCGGCGCCGTGATAGTCGTATTGCTCGGCTTTGCTCATGATGAGTAAGGGGGTGATTTCTGTTCTGAAGGGCATGTTGCCGGCAATAAAAACCACAGAACCGTATTCGCCCACAGCTCGTGCAAAGGCTAGGGCATAGCCGGTAAGTAAAGCTGGCAGAAGGGCAGGTAAGATCACGCGTCTTAAGGTGGTGTAGCGACTGGCCCCCAAGCTGGCAGAGGCCTCTTCCAGTTCAGGCTCAAGGGCTTCTAGAACGGGTTGCACCGTGCGAACCACAAAGGGCAAGCCTATATAAGTTAAGGCCATCACCACCCCTAATTGGGTATAGGCCACCTTAATGCCAAATAGGTTTAAATATTGCCCTACCCAACCGGTTGAGGCGTAGAGGGTGACCAAGGCGATGCCAGCGACTGCTGTGGGGAGAGCAAAAGGTAAATCCACGAGCGCATCAACGATTTTTTTTCCAGGAAAACGATAACGCACTAAAACCCAAGCGACTAAGGCACCAAAAATTAAATTAATACTAGCGCCTAGCAAAGAGGCACCAAAGGAGAGCTTGTATGAGGCGACGACTTGAGGGTGGCTGATGGCTTTCCAGAAGTCGTCCCAGCTCATCATGGAGGTGTAAAACAGTAAACCTGCCACTGGCAGGATAAAGATAAAGCCTAAGTACAGCAGACTGAAACCCATGGTCAGACCAAAGCCGGGGATCACTCTCTGTTGTTTTGCAAGCGCGAACATGAGCACCTCATAGAAACCTGAGCCTAGGCTCAGGTTTTGATACATTTAGCGTTGATTAATGCTTTCCATGAGGCGGTCAAAGGTACCGCCATCGTTAAAATGTTGGTTCTGGGCATGAGTCCAGCCACCAAATAACTCATCGATGGTGAAGAGTTCTACGGCAGTAAATTGATCGGTAAACTCGGCGGCTATGGCCGGATTGCTTGGGCGATAGTAGTGTTTGGCTGCAAGGCGTTGGGCTTCATCACTATAGAGTTCACTGAGATATGCTTCCGCTACCTGACGCGTGCCTTTACGGTCCACATTTTTATCCACTACCGTTACGGGTGGTTCGGCCAAAATACTGACTGAAGGCACAATAATTTCAAATTGCCCTTTGCCAAGCTGTTCTACCGATAAGTGGGCTTCATTTTCCCAAGCAATAAACACATCACCTAAACCACGCTGTACAAAAGTATTGGTGGCACCACGTGCTCCAGAATCTAATACAGGCACATTGGCAAAAAGTTGGCGTACAAATTCATAGGCTTTTTCTTCATCGCCGCCATGTTGTTTGAGGGCGTAGCCCCACGCTGCTAAATAGTTCCATCGAGCCCCACCGGAGGTTTTGGGGTTAGGGGTGATAACGGCTACATCTTCGCGGACCAAATCATCCCAATCTTGGATTTGCTTAGGGTTGCCTTTGCGCACTAACAGCACGATAGTGGAGGTGTAAGGGGCGCTGTTTTCATCAAGACGGCTTTGCCAGTTTCCAGTGAGTAGACCACCGTGTTGGTGCAAAGCATCCACATCGTAAGCTAAAGCTAGAGTGACGACATCTGCATCTAGACCGTCAATGACAGAGCGTGCCTGCGAGCCAGAGCCGCCATGTGATTGGCGAATAGTGACCTTTTGGCCCGTTTCTGCCTGCCATTGTTCGGCAAAGTGGTGGTTGTATTCCCTATAGAATTCCCGAGTAGGGTCATAGGACACATTGAGAAGAGTTAGGGTGTTCGCCAACACAGGCGTGGCGATAAGTAAAGCAAAACTACAGATAAGACGTAAATAGGTATGCCTAAGCATGGTGTGCTCCATGTTGCGGCTACCTCTAGTGATCCAGTCGGTAGAGCTGTTTTATAAAGAGTGGTTGTCTTCCCGTGGTCGGGTATTAGGACGTTTTGGTAGGTGCTTAAAAGCGAATTTTTTCTTTGCTTTCTATTTGCACCACTTGGCCATTATGTAAGGTGATTTCTACGGAACCAAATTGGATTTTCTGTAATGCTTCTGCAATAGCAGCCAAGACCTTTTGATCATTCACTACCGGATTGAATTGGGTTGTTGTCTGCATATTGATTCCAGTTGTGGGTGGGTGATATTTAGGTATGTCTGGCTTACGATAGTAGAGGCAAAATCAGTAGAACGAAAATACCGAAAAGGCACTTTTTTATATGGTTAGGTCATATGTGGTGTAGTAGGCGTTGCAGGGACATGAGTTTTGCAAGCATATGACCATAGAAAAACCCCAAAAGGTAGAGGTATCCACCTTTTGGGGTTTTTCTAATTGAGGCCGATCAGTGCTTAGTTAGGGCAGCTAATTGGGCTCGAGTTCGTTTAGCGTAGAGAGCTGGAAAGAAGGGCGGGCTTCAAGCTTGGCCATAAGTTGGGCCAGCTTTTCGCACTCGTCGCGCCATACTAGCTCAGGGAAACGCAAGTCCAGATAGGCCAAAGCACAACCTACGGCCAGATCCGCTAAGCTCAGATTAATGCCTGTGCAATAGGGGTGGTTGGCGGGGAATTCAGTTTCCATGTGTTTTAACGCGGACAAAATTTTATTTTGTTGGCGGTTAATCCACTCGGGGCATTGGCGGGCGGTGGGGCGCTGTGTTTTTTCAATGTGAATGCTTTCTGCTGCATCCATGAGCCCATCCGCTACGGCTTCCCAGGCTTTGGTGGAGGCACGCTCGCGTCCCGACTGAGGTAATAAACGGCTGACCGGCGATAAGGTGTCTAGGTATTCAACAATGACACGAGAGTCAAACAGACTGCCGTAGTCATCCATAATTAAGCAGGGAATTTTGCCCAATGGATTGTATTGCTGAATGATCGAGTCGTCGGCCCACACGTCTTCGAGGAGTAATTCGTAGTCGAGTTTTTTTTCTGCCATGACGACGCGGACTTTGCGTACAAACGGGCACGTCAGTGAACCAAGAAGTTTCATAGAAAGAAAGTGTGAGTTGCTAGCTAAAAAAGTATAGCAAGTTCTTTGTCATAAAAATCCAAGCTTAAAGACATTTACTCGTCTAGGCATGGAAAGGTCGTGTTTTGTGGTTTAAAAGTCATGTATTTATAACCAGTAATTGCTGTGCTGGCTTTTAGTGATTTTTTATGCTGGATTCTACGGGGTGCAAAACACGGAGCTATTTGGTTTTTTTGGGGGTGAAATTACCCCTAAGGACGGGGGTGGGGCGTAAGCTATTCAAACGTAAGGCGAGCGCAAATGGTAGAATGGGTCTTTCGCTATTTTTTCTTTTTGTAACTCAATTACCATGCAGATTGCTGATCAACTTACTCCTTTAAATGCATTGTCCCCACTAGACGGGCGCTATGCAAGTCGCTGCCAAGCGTTACGTGGTCTTTTGTCTGAAGCGGGTTTTATGGCCCACCGTGTAGAGGTCGAGGTCGCTTGGCTGATTGCTTTGTCTCAAGCAAATCTCCCCGAGCTTCCTGCTTTCTCCCAAGGGGCGATTGAGCGTTTGCAGGCTTTGGTAGCCCAGTTTTCCGAGGCGGATGCGCAGCGCATCAAAGAAATCGAGCGTGTGACGAATCACGATGTGAAAGCGGTAGAGTACTGGCTTAAAGAGCAAGTTCAAGACGATGCCGAGCTTAAAGCAGCGGCCGAGTTCATTCATTTTGCGTGTACTTCCGAAGACATCAATAACACCTCACATGCCTTGATGTTGACTCGCGCCCGCCAGCAAGTGATTTTGCCGCAGTTACAGCAGGTGTGTGATGAAATCAAAGCCAAAGCACACGAATACGCGGATCAACCTTTGTTGTCACGCACACACGGCCAGCCAGCCAGTCCATCGACAATGGGTAAAGAGTTCGCTAACGTGGCTGCCCGACTACAACGTGCAGTGACTGCGATTGCTGCCATTGAGCCTTTGGCTAAATTAAACGGGGCGACAGGTAATTACAACGCGCACCTCAGTGCTTATCCTGAAATTAATTGGCCTGCTTTTAGTCAAAATGTCTTGAATCAGCTCGGGTTGGTGCAAAACGAGCACACGATTCAAATCGAGCCTCATGATTGGATGGCTGAGCTGTTTGATGCCATTGGCCGTGCCAACACTATTTTGTTGGATTTTAACCGTGATATTTGGGGTTATGTGGCTTTGGGTTATTTCAAGCAGCGTCTCAAAGAGGGTGAAATCGGTTCTTCAACCATGCCACACAAGGTCAATCCTATCGACTTTGAAAACTCAGAGGGTAATTTAGGTTTGGCTAATGCCGTGTTGCGTCATCTTTCTGAAAAACTTCCTGTTTCTCGTTGGCAGCGTGATCTGACCGATTCTACGGTATTGCGTAATTTGGGCGTAGGTCTGGGCTACAGCGTAGTGTCATACGATGCGTGTTTACGCGGCCTAGGCAAACTGGAAATCAACAGCGCGGCTATTAATGCTGATTTGGATAACTGCTGGGAAGTGTTAGCCGAGCCAGTGCAAACTGTGATGCGTCGCTATGGTTTGCCCAATCCTTACGAGCAGCTGAAAGAGCTAACACGTGGTAAAGGCATTAACGAAGAAGGCTTACGGGAGTTCATTACTGGCTTAGATCTGCCCGAAACTGTGAAAACGGATCTATTAGCCATGACACCACGTAATTACATTGGTTTAGCGGCGCAATTGGCAAAGCAAATTTAGTCCTTCCGCATCGTGTCACCCGCAGAGCGTGTTTTTGTTGGGTGACATTGCACGAGAGGGGGCCATGCCCCCGATCCGCGTCTTAGTGTATGCAGGGTGTGCGTTTATAAGGCCGGGCGTCCGCAGCCCTGTAGGCTTTGACCCTTAACTTCTAGTATTGCACTGTATTCGTAGTGCGTATCGCTCATGGTGTCATTGCAGCTGCCAGGACGAATACGTAGGTTTAACGGTTCGTTTTGATAGGTGCTGCGCAGCTGTAGGCCTTGGTCTGTGGTCTCGACTGCACTAAAAGTAGTAGTGAAACGTGTAGACCCAGTATCTAAAATGACGTCGGCTTGCAGGTCGTTTTGTAGGACCACTGACCAGCCTGGTTCGTTGCCTAAGGCTTGAAACGGGTAAGGCAGATCTTGGTTCTTTGGGGCATGACTACACGCTGCTAAGGTTAAGGTCATAGCAGCAACCACCAGATAGTTAAGACGATTCATTGCGCTTCCATCAAAGAGTAGGCTTAGTCTTGGTCTGAGTCTTCTTC
>CANROS010000013.1 GCA_947632305.1 uncultured Paenalcaligenes sp.
AACTTAAATGGTGATTTTTCTGATAAGGAAAAATTAAGAGCAGAAATCAAAAAAGCCGAGTTTGAATCGGTTCGAGGCGAATTCGCTTTTAATAACAATAATTACCCCATTCAAAATTATTACATGAGAGAAGTCTATCAAGATGACTCGGGGGCAATCCAAAACAAGAAAATCGACTTGGTTTTTGATCAGTACAAAGATAACTATTATAAAAATTGTAGTATGTAAAAGGAGATGGAAATGAATGAGTCTTTAGATATTGAAAAAATGGTTCGAGAGGAAAGTGTACATAAAAGTCTGTATACCGACCCCGCTATTTTTGATCTGGAAATGGAACGCATTTATGGCCAAATTTGGGTCTATGTGGGCCATGAGAGTCAGGTTCCTAATGTAGGTGATTACGTCACAACCACCTTAGGTACACAAGATGTGATTATGGTGCGCGGTAGCGATAAAAAAGTGCATGTGCTTTATAACCGCTGCCCCCATAAAGGGGCACAAGTTGTAGCCAAAGGCTGTGGTAACACAGGCAAGTTTTTCCGTTGCCCTTATCATGCGTGGACGTTTAAGTTAGACGGCGATCATTTGGCAGCACCAATGCGTGCGGGGTTTGAAGGGACCTGTTTTGATCCCAAACACCCTGATTTTTCTATGCGTCGTTTACCGCGTATTGAGTCCTACCGTGGTTTTGTTTTTGCCAGCCAAGCCGCCGAAGGCGAAGGGTTGGTTGAGTTTTTAGGGGGCGTTTTAAGCTCCATAGACAATATGTGTGATCGCTCTCCTGTGGGCGAGGTCGAAGTGGTGAAGGGCAGCTTTAAAGTGCGACAGCCCTCTAATTGGAAGGTGTTCTACGAGAATTTACATGACACCATGCATGCGGTAGTGACTCATGAGTCTTCTCATGCTGCCGCCAAAGAGCAGGCCGATGCTGAAGGGCATATGCCACTAGAGCTGCATATTATGGCGGGCAATGGCGAGCCTTATACCTTTTGGGAAAAGCTTGATCTCTATGCTTTTGATAATGGCCATGGTTATATGGAAGGGATTTTTGACCCCGGTTCCATTGAATCAGACCCTGTGTCCAAACGTCATTACGAGCTACTAAGTGATGCCTATGGTGCCGAAAAAGCCTTAGAGGTTTTAAGTGAAAACCGTCATAACACCGTGTTGTATGGCAGTGGTTCTCCTCATACTGTTTTTCAACAGTTTCGCGTGATTCGACCGGTGGCTGTAGATGAAACAGAGGTTGAGATTCAGTTGTTCCGTTTAAAAGAAGCCCCTGAAGAGTTATTCCATCGGGGTTTAATGTATGCCAATTTAATTAACTCACCTTCATCCAACGTCATGCCAGATGATGTGGAGCTGTATGGCCGTTGCCAGCAGGGGAATCTAACTGCAGGTGGGGAGTGGATCAGTATGCACCGTTATCACGGTACGGATGAGGCCATCGAAGGCGGCTACAGAACGGTCAATGGGACCAGCGAACTACCAGTACGAAATTTATATCGTGCTTGGAAAAAATATATGTTGAATGCGGCTTAAGGAACAGAGATGCTTTTTGATATAGATTTTGATGTCAGCGTAGATAACGTCACGCCCGTAGACCTGAGCCTAGAGCAACAAGAGCAAATAAAACAGTTTATCTATGCTGAGGCCCGTTTGTTGGATGAACGCCAGTGGGATCAGTGGCTAGCCTTATGGACTGAGGATGGCATGTATTGGGTGCCGCATTCGTTTGATCAGCAAGGGCCATACGATCATATTTCTCTTTTTTGGGAAAATAAGATGTTGCGCGAGCTGCGCATGAAGCGTCTGGAAAATGCCAGAAACTGGTCACAGCAGCCTCCGACGCGTTCTTCGCGCTTGATTAGTAATGTGACGATAACAGGCACAGACGACCAAGGGTATTTGGTAGTGCACGCCACTTTTCAGGTGCTGGAATGGCGTAAAGCAGAGCAGCGTTTACTGGGTGGCTCGTATATTTACAAGCTCAAAGCGCACCAAGACAGTTGGCAGTTGTATTTAAAACAGGTCAATTTGGTGAACCGTGAAGACGTACACAGCAGTTTGGAAATTCACCTTTAAGGAGTAGAGCGTGACCACTGTGCTCTTAGCGTTGCATTACCAAAATGAAGTCTTGCATGAAGATGGCAAAATTCGTGTAGGTCTAGAGGCCAATAGTCCAGATAGACTCCGGGTCATAGCCGCCGCTACCGAATTACTGGCACAAGCCAGAGCCGCGAAGGTGCCTATTGTGCATGTCAGGGTAGAGTACCGCCCTGACTATGCCGACCTAAAGTGTAATGCCCCTATTTTAAAAGCAGTAAAACAATTGGGGGCCATGCAGGCGGGCAGCTGGGGGGCAGAGTTTTATGAGGGGTTAGAGCCGCTGCCAGAGCACACGTTGGAATTTATAGTGAGCCATAAGCGCATTAATGCGTTTTATGGCTCGGCCTTAGATGTTATTTTGCAGCAGCTGCAAGCCCAGCGTTTGGTGATTGCAGGGGTAGCCACGCATTCTGTGGTTGAGAGTACGGTACGTCATGCGGTGGATATGGGCTTCGAGGTCTTGGTGCCAGCAGACGCTTGCGGTGCTCCGCCTCAAGCTCATGAAAATGCTTTAAAAAGTATGGGGTTGATTGCCCAGATTCAACCTCGGCTTCATGCCGCGGATTGGGCATAAAGGAGTAAATATGGCTCAGCGAGTGGTCTTGATTTCCGGTGGTACTAAAGGCATAGGCGCTGCTTTAGCCCAGCATTTTTTAACTCTGGGTGAGCAGGTGGTGGTTTTTGATGTGGACCACGAGCTAGGAGCTTCCCTAGTGGCGGCCTATGTGGATCAGGCTTATGCTTTTTATCCGGTAGATATTTGTGATGATACCGCGGTAGCGCAGGCGTTGGCAGCGGTAGTTGACCGTTTTGGCCGGGTGGATGTCTTAATAAATAATGCGTGTTCTTATAACGACTCCGGTTTGGCTTCCAGTCGACAGCAGTGGCATCAGACCTTAGATGTCAATTTGGTGTCAGCGGCTTTACTCACTCAGCAAGTGGTTCCTTTGATGTCGGCTGGCAGTGTGGTGATCAATTTAGGCAGCGTGGGCGGCAAGGTAGCTGGAATCGGCCGTTTGCTTTATCCGGCCTCTAAGGCCGCATTATTGCAGATCACTAAAAACTTAGCTGCTGAATTGGCGCCGCAAGGCATTCGTGTGGTTGCGGTTTCACCCGCTTGGACGTGGTCGCCCGCTTTGGCTGGGATGGTGGCGGAAGACAGGCAGCGTGCTGATGAGGTAGGGGCCTTGATGCATCCGCTGGGGCGGGTGGCAGACCCAGAAGAAATTGCTGCGGTAGTGGGGTTTTTGGCTTCACCCCAAGCAAGCTGGATCACGGGTGTAGATATCCCTGTGGATGGTGGGTTTACTGCTTTAGGACCGGATCAAGGCAAGGGGCCACGGTATTGGCTCACTCAAAAGACAGCAGACCTCTTAGCTAAGGAATAAAACATGGCAGTACAAAAATCAGAAGTCATTATTGTAGGTAGTGGTCTTAATTCACTAGTCTGTGCCTTATTGTTGGCTAAACGTGGTGTGAAGCCATTGGTTTTAGAACGTAATGCCCAATTTGGGGGGTGCATTCGCACTACAGAACTTTTTCCTGGTTATCACCATGAACTCATGGCCTCTTGGTATCCCTTATTTTTAGGGGGCGCTGCCTATCAGCGGCTACAGCCAGATTTAGCCAGTGTGGGCGTTGAGTTTCTAAATAATGGTTACACCACGGGCGTGGTGCTGCCCTCAGGGCAAAGCTTGGCATTAAAACAAGACGTGCCGGATGCCATTCAGCGTTTAGAGCAGTTTGCACCCGGAGACGGGGCGGTCTTGGGCGAGATGGCGACCGAGATCTTTGAAAAAAACGCTGAACTGTTATTTGGTTTGCTGGGCGGCTCGCCTTATCAGTGGAGCACCATTAAGTTGCTTTACCAACAATGGCGTAAGCGTGGCTTAGATGATTTATTAGCTTTTACGGCAGGGGCTTTAAGTTCGTTTAGGTCCTGGTCCCAACAGTCGTTGCAATGCCCTCAAACGGCGGCCTTGATGGCACCGTGGGTCTTACATTCTGGTCTAGGACCGCAGGATGCGGGCTCAGCCCTGATTGGTAAGCTGACTTTTGCCGCGGTGGTCGCGGGTGGGATGCCAGTGGTGAAAGGGGGCGGCCAAAACTTAGTGGACGGTTTTGTGCAGTTGATTCGCCAGCATGGTGGCGAGCTGCTTACCGAGGTAAATGTTGACCAAGTATTAATGGAAAATGGGCGTGCCATTGGGGTTCAAAGTGGCCAGAACCAGTATTTGGCTTCCAAAGCTGTAGTCTGTAATGTCACACCCACTCAGCTCTATGGTGGCCTATTAAAAGAGGTGGCGCCACCGGTACAACAAGCCGCGAATAGGTATAGGTACGGGCGCGGTGCTATGCAGATCCATATTGCCTTAAAAGAAAAACCCCAATGGGCGAATGCAGAAATGCTACAGGTGCCTTTGCTGCACTTGGCTGCAGATTTAGATCAAGTGTCTATGTCAGTCATGGAGGCCGAATGTGGGTTGATTCCCCGAGTCTCTACGGTAGCGGTTGGCCAGCCAGTGGCCGTGGATGCCAGTCGAGCTCCCGATGGCGGTTGGATTCTTTGGCTACAAATTCAAGACATGCCCCGTGAATTAAAAGGGGATGCGGCCCAAAGCATTCAAGTCACTGCAGAGGGTTGGACGGATGCTGTGAAAGAGCAAGTTGCCGATCGAATTGTTAGCCAATTAGTACCGCATATCCCCAATTTAGAGCAGGCCATGGTAGGGCGTCACGTTTTATCACCCCAAGACCTGTACCGTTTAAATGTGAATTTAGTGGATGGAGATATTTACTCGGGTGCTTGCTCATTAGATCAGTTCTTTTGGTTTAGGCCTTTTGCCAAAAAAGGGACGACTAAAGGGCATCAAACTGCGGTTAAAAATGTATTTCATATAGGGGCAGCAACTCATCCAGGGCCGGGTTTAGGTGGTGGTTCAGGGGTGTTGGTAGCAGATTTAATCAAATAATTTTACGGATTTAAGCGGTTTTTAACCTCAAGCCTTCAAAAAGGTTTGAGGCTTTGTTGCGTCTGAAACCTTTAGTCTTAAAGTAAGTAGGGGTTTACCTGCCCTCCTAGGGTAATCACGAGTCGTTTTATATTGCACGAGCTGTACTGATCTTTTAATTTATGTATATGCACTTGCATATACATTCTTAGGAGATGATTATGAAGATAGCGGTATTAGGTGGTGGGCACGGGTGTTATGCCGCAGTGGCGGATCTGAGTGAACAAGGCCACGAGGTACGACTTTGGCGTCGTAATGCCGAAGAGCTAAAGCCCGTTATGGACAGTTCGCGCATTATTTTGAAAGATGAGAAAGGCGAGCGTGCTATTCCTTTTGCGCTGGCCAGTACGGATATAGCCGCTGTGCTTCACGGCGCCGAATTGGTGTTAATTCCTTCTCCCGCTATTGCGCAGCTGGATATTGCTGAAGCCATGGCCCCTTACCTAGAAGATGGCCAGATTGTATTTTTACCGCCAGGCACCTTTGGTAGCTACATCATGGCAAAGCGCGTCAAGGAGTTAGGTTCTACTGCGCAGGTGATCTGGGCTGAAACGGGCACCTTGCCTTGGCTAGCACGTAAACACGCGGTAGACACGGTGGCCATCACCATACGGGCTACGCGTTTACCCACCGGTTTTTATCCGGCATCCAAAGCTGAACAAGGGATGGCTGTCTTACAGCAGGCGTTTCCTTCAGTAGAGCTATGTGGTGATGTGTTGTCTGGAGCACTAATGAATGCGGGGCCCATCATTCATCCACCGCTTATTTTGATGAATGCCGGTCCACTACAGCACTTTGACGAGTGGGATATTCATAACGAAGGCACTCAGCCTTCAGTGCGGGCGGTCACTAATTTATTAGATCAAGAACGCATGGCGGTACGTGAGGCTCTTGGGTACAAGGCACCGCATTTTCCTTTGGCCGATCACTATGAAACAGATCAGTGGATGTATGGCGATGCCCATAAAAAACTGGTGGATAGTGGCGACTGGCGTGAGTTTATTGATTTATATAGCCATCGTTATATGACGGAAGATACGCAGCTGGGCTTGGCGTTTTTATCTTCAGTAGGGCGTATCGCGCAAGTGCCTACTCCAGTCACAGATGGTTTATTAGCCATTGCCGGAGCGATTGTGGATCAGGATTTACACAGAGGCGAGCGCACTCTGGAAACCTTAGGTTTAGCGCATTTATCAGCGGCTGAGCTCCAAGAGCAGTTGGCTTAAAACGGAGAGGCTGATGGCAAATGCTAATAAGACACAGGTAGTTGCTTTAGGCGCGGGCCGGATGGGGCGTAGTATTGCTTTGGCTTATGCTTTATATGGTCAAGAAGTAGTGATTCTTGACTTTAAAAACCGCTCAGAGCCTGACTACGAGGCGCTAGAGCGCAGCATTCAGCAAGAACTAGAGCAAAGCATAGCGAGTCTAGTGAGCTTAGGCATGCTGCCTTCTACGCAAACAGAACGGGTCTTAGGCCATATTCAAGTGCAGCCTCTAAGCGCTGCCCAAACGGTATTAGAGCAGGCGTATCTGGTGTATGAAGGGGTGCCCGAAACCCTAGAAGCCAAGCAAGATGCTTTGCAGCGGGTTTCGGCGTTGACGGCTAAACACGTCATTATTGCGTCCACCACCTCTACCATGCAGGTAGAGGATTTAGCGCAATATGTGCAAGAACCAGAGCGCTTTTTAAATGCGCATTGGCTGAATCCAGCGTTTTTAATTCCTTTGGTCGAGCTAAGTACTCATGCTCAGACTAGTCCGGCGGCGTATTTAACCTTGGAGAACAGCTTAAAAGCGGTGGGCAAGGTACCCGTGAAATGCAGTGGGGCCGGTTTTATTGTCCCTCGCTTACAAGCCTTGATTATGAATGAGGCAGCGCGCATGGTCGAAGAGGGTGTCGCTACAGCGGAGCAAATCGACTTGGCTACTCGATATGGCCTGGGGTTTAGATTTTCCTCTATTGGCCTGTTAGAGTTTATTGATTTTGGAGGGGTGGATATTTTGTTTTATGCCAATGATTATCTGGCTAAAAACTTGAGTGCAGAGCGTTATGCTTGCCCGGAAATCATTAAAGAAAAAATGGCCGAAGGCCAATTGGGATTAAAGACCGGCTCAGGCTTTTTTTCCTATGACAACAATCAGCAGCAGGAGATGAGGTCTCGAGTATTAGCGCAGCATGTTGCGATGTTGCGCCATGTAGGATTGGCCCCTGAATATTAATAAAGCCAGTACCCCCAAGGAGTGAGACAAATGAAAAAAGCATTATGGTTAGCGGCAGCATTGGGTTTGAGTCAGAGTGTAGCAGCGCAAGTTCCTGTATTAAATGTAGGGTGGACAGTACCTGGCGAGGAGGCCAAGTACTTGATGATGAAGCACCCTGAATTGTTTCCAGAGCTAGGGAAGTCATATCGTATTAATTGGACGCAGTTCCAAGGGACTTCTCCTATGGTGCAAGCCATGCGTGCGGGTGTGTTGGATTGTGCCACCATGGCACCTATGTCTTTGGCCAATGGCTATATCAATAGTGGCCTAGAAAGTTATGTGGTGGCACAACATGTACACGAAGACCCTGACCACTTTTCGGTGTATTGGGCTGTGAAAGAAGACAGCCCTATTCAAACGGCTGCTGACTTAAAAGGCAAAGTCATAGGCACCAATGCTTATGGCTCAGGGGTGTATTTTCATATGATTCTTTGGCTTAAAGAGAATGGAATAGACCCTGAAAAAGATGTGCGTATTGTAGAAACCGGCTTTCCCCCTGCAGGTGATGCGATTCGCTCAGGTCGCATTGATGCCGGACCGATGGCACAGCCGTTTGCTTTGTTGGCAGAGCAGCGAGGTGGCATACGAAAACTATTTGCTTTGTCTGAAGTGCAATCGCCGCTGGTGCAAGTGATTGAAGGCTGCGAAAAAGGGTTTAGTGATCAGAATCCTGAGTTGATTAAGCAATATGTCCAAGACCTGCAGTCCTCGATGAAAATCTTACAAGACGATCTGCCGTTGGCCCTTGAGGTGAATTCTGCCATTACGCGTGGTTCCAAAGATGTTCTAAAAGAGTTTCTTTTTACAGAACAGGACTTTGCGAGAACGACGACCATGTTGCCTGATTTAGCCTCCATTCAAGAAACGTATGATTTGTATCGTAAAGCTGGGTTTTTAAGCCAAGACTTGGATGTACAGCAGTTTTACCGTGCGGATTTAGTGGGAGCGGCCAATGATTGAGATTGCCGGTGTCTCAAAGCGCTTTGAAACCAGTCGTGGTCACTCACATTTAGCGCTGAAGGAAATTGATTTACAAATTAAAAAAGGCGAGTTTGTTTCTATTTTAGGGCCCAGCGGCTGTGGTAAAAGCACGTTGCTTTATATGATAGGTGGGTTTGAGAGCTGCAGTGAAGGTGAGATACGTATAGAGGGCGAGCGGGTAGAGCGCCCTGGCCCTAAGTGCGGCCCCGTCTTTCAAGAGTACGCGTTGTTCCCGTGGAAAAGTGTGATTAATAATGTGGCGTATGGCATGCGTGAGCAGGGCGTCCCCAAAGCCGTCGCCTTAGAGCGCGCGAGCCAATGGCTGAGCCGGGTGAAGTTAAGTGAGTACGCGAACTTTTACCCTAAAGAGCTCTCGGGGGGCATGAAACAGCGGGCGGCTATCGCCAGAACCTTAGCTTATGAACCCGCTGTGCTTTTAATGGATGAGCCATTTGGCGCTTTGGATGCGCAGACCAAACTCAGTCTGCAAGCCGAGTTGCTGCAGTTGTGGGAGCAGTTACGCAACACAGTCGTATTTGTGACGCATGGTGTGGATGAAGCGGTGTATTTATCAGATCGTGTCATTGTGTTGAGCGGCTCTCCTGGCGAGGTGCTGGAAATTGTCGATATCGATTTGCCTAGACCTCGCGTCAGGGCTGATTTGTTAAAAAACAGCGCCTATCAGGACTACGTGATTTATTTGGAAGACTTGTTTTTTAATGGTTTAAAAAGGTCTGTCTCATGAGCGCTGCCAAACCCAATACCGTCAATGCCTTTTCTTGGTCTGCCGTTTTGGTGGCCGCTATTTTTTTATTTGGATTGTGGTTTGGTGCCGCCGAATTTTTGCAACTGGATTCTTTTCCCAATCCAGTCGTGGTGCTACAAGAACTGCCAGAGTTCTTGTTGGATAAAAATGCGTGGCTGGCGTTGTTGGCTTCTTTGGGGCGGATGGCGGTGGCCTATGCCATTGCTTTGGTATTGGCAGTGACGTTGGGTTTAGCGATGGGACGTAGCCGACGTATCTATTGTTTTTTTTACCCCATAGTGAGCTTTTTTTATCCCATGCCCAAAGCCGCGTTGATGCCTATTTTGATGTTGTGGTTTGGTTTGGGCAGTTTCTCCAAAGTCTTGGTGATTGCTCTAGGCGTCAGCCTGCCATTGCTGTTTCACAGTTATATAGGGGCTTTACGGGTAGATCAAAAAATGATTTGGGCGGCAGAAGCCATGGGGATGGGTTACTGGAGGCGCTTGTTTAAAATCGTGCTACCCGCGGCGTTACCAGAAATTATGATTGGCTGCCGAGTCGGTATTGTCATGGCATTAATCATTATGGTGTCGTCAGAGATGATTGCTAGACAACAAGGGATTGGTAATGTGCTGTTTACTGCCTTAGATATGGCGCATTACTCCATGGTGTATTTGGTTATTTTGTTGTTAGCACTGATTGGGGTGATCTTAGATTGGTTTTTCGAGCTGCTAAGAGATTTCTTTTCTTATGATTAATTGTACGGTAAAGGAACATAATGCAAAAAATTCAATCTAGGGCTTGGCTGGGCGCCAAATCAAAGTGTGTGTTTTTGATTTCTCCCTTGTTGTTATTGACCGTTTGGCAACTGGCGGTGATGCAAGGCTTGGTGAACGCTCAGTTTTTACCGTCGCCCATTCAAATTGCCGAGCGCACTCTGGAGACCATGTGGCAGAGTCCTGACTTCTTTCATAATTTAGGTGTGACTCTGTTTCGCCTGTTGGCCGGTTTGGGGTTGGCTATCGTCTTTGGGGTGGGTTTGGGGCTGTTAACTCAGGTGTCGGCTGTGTGGCGTTTTATGATTGGCGGCGTGGTCAAGATTTTGGCACCTATTCCTAAAATTGCGTTGTATCCGGCCTTGGTGCTGGTTTTAGGTTTTGATCATTCTTCTAAAGTGACGTTGGTGGCTTTAGATGCCGTTTTCCCTATCTTGATGGCCACTTGGAGTGCGTCCCAAAGTGTAGATAAAAAAATCTTGTGGTCAGCTCAAGCCTTTGGGACTTCGCCAACCCAGATGACCTACAAAATTTATCTGCCGGCTATTTTGCCAACGGTGCTTGCTGGGATACGAGTCGCTAGTGTCATTGGTTGTGTGGTGGTTTTTTTAGCCGAAATGATTGCCTCTACCGATGGCTTGGGACATATGCTAACGGTTGCAGCCCGCTCCTACGTTGTGATAGATATGTTTGTGCCCTTGGTTTGGATTTGTGCCTTAGGGATGGGGCTAAACTATGGCATTGGTAAATTACAACAGTTATTGGGATACAACTAAGTGAGTGTGAACTATACCGGTCACGAGGCATTTTTGCCTTATTTGTTGAATCGCACTACCGCGGCGTTAAATGTGGATTTTCAATTGTATTTGCGCAGAAATGGCTTAACACTACTGCACTGGCGTGTTTTGGCTTTCTTAAATGAGCACGACGGATTAGGTGTGAGTGCTCTTGCAATAAAAACAGATTCGGATCAAGCCACGTTATCTAGGGCTTTAATGGTGTTACAAAAAAATGGGCTGATTGACCGGCGTGCCTGCGAGCTAGACCAACGTGGCGTTAATATTCACCTTTTGCCACTGGGGCGCGAGATGTTTCAGAAAGTGCTACCAGTGGCTTGGGAGCTGCACCAGTGCGCGATGCAAGGTTTTTCTGATCAGGAGCTTTTGTTGTTTAATCAGTTCTTAAATCGAGTCCATAAAAATGTCTCAAAAAAACCTCATTTTTAAGTCCAAGTCGCTCTTTCTACTGGAATATACCTAAACGATAGGGTGGTTAAAGCCCCCCATACTATGCTAATCTGTCAGCTTATCGTCAGTTTTATTACTACGCTGTTTAGGGTGGAAACTACCACCCACAGGAGTTTTTCATGATTTCTAAGCGTTTAGCTCGTTTTGCAGCTGTCGCGGTGTTGGCTTTTTCTACTTTATCGATGACTTTGGTTTCTTTCGAAGCTGAAGCGCGCCGTATGGGTGGAGGTAAAAGCTTTGGTCGTCAGTCATCTAATGTTATGCAACAGCGTCAAGCCGTACAGCCGCCTGCAGCGACTACTACGAATCGCAGTGGCGCAACGCCGGCTAATGCTAGTGCTGCGAGCGGTGCCGCTGCGGCTCAGTCTCGCTCTGGTTTCTCGCGCTTTTTAGGCCCTATCGCTGGTATTGCAGCAGGTTTGGGTATTGCGGCTTTGTTATCTAGTTTAGGTCTAGGTGGCGCACTGCTCGAGGCCTTGTCCAGTGCCTTGTTGATCGGTCTAGTGATTCTAGCCGTGGTTTTTGTGGTACGACGTTTGCGTGGTGGTGGCGCTCGTCCAGCCGCGCAGTCCGCAGGTCAAGCTTCACCTATGTACCGCGAATCTACGCCGCAGATGCCAGCTCGCCCCGAGGTTTCTACCTCGCAGACGCCTAACAGCACTTTCCAGACGGATACGGTTCAGTCCAGTGCGGCCCAGCCCACTCAACCCATCGATCCTTCTTGGTTTATTCCCGATGATTTCGATATCACCAGTTTCTTAAATGGCGCCAAACAACAGTTCCGTCATATCCAAGAACTCTGGGATCAGGGCAACCCGGCTGCGCTTAACGAGTACCTCACAGACGATCTTCTTAAAGAGCTGACTCCTGAGATTCTAGCTCGCGAAGGTGCTCAAAATACACAGATTGTGTTGTTAAATGCCGAACTTTTAGGCATTGAAAAAGTAGCAGATGGTCACTTGGCTAGCGTGCGCTACTCCGGTATGTTGCGCGAGGATCCCAACTCCGACGCCTTTAGCTTCGAAGAAGTCTGGAACCTCTACAAAGCCGATGGTTCTGGTTGGTTATTAGCTGGTATCCAGCAAATCAACTCGAATGACTAATGTGTAGCTCTACGGGTTAAACTAAGGCTTTATTCCAATATGTAGGTGGACTGTGTCTTTGCCAACCCTTTTTGCTTCACTGCCGTTACCAGCAGCATTGCGCCCCACTGCCGTTGTAGTGCGGGCGCTTAATGCTGTCTTAAGCCGCGAGCCTTGGGCTCAGCAGCGTTTGGCTCAGTATGCAGGGCGCACCATAAAATGCACTTTGGGTGCTTTGCCTTTTTCACTGAGCTTAACGCACACAGGCACGTTAAGCCTTAGTGATCCAGCCATTGTTGCTGACGTAGAGCTAAGCATCCCTAGCCAGCATCTCAGTCAGCTACCCACCGCCTTATCTAGTTCTAATCCTGATGCGGTCCTTGCTTTGGTGCACATCCAGGGGGATGCAGGCATGGCCAATGCGGTCGCTCAGGTTGCAACGCAGTTACGGTTTGACCCCGAGGCCGAGATTGCACGCTTTACAGGTGATTTAATTGCTGTACGCTTAGTCGCCACCATTAAACAGTTGATGCGTTCTGGTCGTCGTAGCGCACAGCATCTAGAGGCCAATATGGCAGAGTTTTTGGGCGAAGAAAGTGGCGTTTTAGTTAGCCGAGACTATTTAGCGCTTTGGCAAGACCAATTACATCAATTGGAACATCAACTACACGCTTTAGAGCAGCGCACTGCGCGTTTGGCTCTGCCCACACAAGGATAAACGATGCTTAGAGTCAATCGCTTTATCTTTATTATGTGTGTGGTGCTGAAATACCGTTTAGACGAGCTGGTTTTATCTAGCATTCGGCACCCGTGGGCTGCGCGTTTATTGCGCTGGATTCGTTTGGGTAGCAAACCCAAACATAGCCGTGGGGTACGTTTGCGTTTAGCCCTCGAGTCTTTAGGTCCGGTATTTGTGAAATTTGGCCAAGTCTTGTCTACACGGCGAGATTTAATTCCGGCCGATGTGGCTGCCGAATTAGCGTTGCTTCAAGACCGGGTGCCTCCTTTCCCCTCCGAGTTAGCGGCTAAAGCCGTAGAAAAAGCATTGGGTGCTTCGCCTCATGTTATTTTTAAACACTTCGAGATAGACCCCGTAGCCTCGGCCTCTATTGCCCAAGTCCATTTTGCTATTTTGCATGACGGTCGTGAGGCAGCGGTAAAGGTACTGCGCCCAGGCATGCGCGAGATCATCGACAAAGACTTGGCCTTAATGCGAACCTTTGCTAATTTAGCGCATCGCTTAATGGCAGATGCACGTCGATTGCGTCCGCGCGAGGTGGTGGCTGAGTTCGAGAAATACTTGCACGATGAGCTGGATTTAATCCGAGAGGCCTCTAACTGCAGTCAGTTGCGTCGTAATTTCTCTGCAGAATCCGGGCGCGCAGAACTTTTGATCGTGCCAGAGGTCTATTGGGATTACTGCGCCACGAATGTCTTGACCATGCAACGCATGAAAGGCATTCCTGTTAGCCAAATCGATAGATTGATTGAGGCCGGGGTAGATCTAAAAGATGTGGCTCGCAAAGGGGTTGAGATTTTCTTTAGTCAGGTGTTTAGCGATGGTTTTTTCCACGCTGATATGCACCCTGGCAATATTTACGTCTCAGATAACCCTGACACCTTAGGGCGTTATATTGCTTTGGATTTTGGTATTGTGGGTTCGTTGTCTGAATTCGACAAAAACTACTTAGCACAAAATTTCTTGGCTTTTTTTCAACGAGATTACAGACGAGTGGCCCAGCTCCATATAGAATCAGGCTGGGTCCCCCCTGATACGCGTGAAGAAGAGCTAGAAGGGGCAGTACGGGCGGTTTGCGAGCCTTACTTTGACAGACCCTTGTCGCAAATTTCGCTGGGACAAGTCTTATTGCGCTTGTTCCAAACATCTAGACGTTTTAATGTGGAAATTCAGCCGCAATTAGTGCTGTTACAAAAAACATTGTTAAACGTCGAAGGGATGGGGCGAGACCTAGATCCTGAGCTTGATTTATGGGATACCGCTAAACCCTATTTAGAAAACTGGATGCGGCAACGTATTGGTATACAGGGTTTAAAACAGCGTATGTCCCAAGAAGCCGGGCAGTGGTCTCAGATGCTTCCGCAGATACCGCGTTTGGTATTTGAAACGCTAAACAGACCCGATCAAACGCCACAAATGCAGCAAGAGCTGCGCTTGTTACGACAGGCACAACAGCAACAAAATAGATTATTAGCTGTGTTGTGCGGAGTCTTGGCCGTGGCGATAGTGGTTGGTCTATGGGCACTGATGCGCTGATGGCATCCATCAGCCACAGTGCCAGCAGCTTTGTTATTAACTCAAGTATTAGATATTTATACAACGTTTTGGTGACCGCACCTAATACTTGTCATGCGGTGGTGTAAGCATTGTGTCTTGTTACCACGCCTAGATTCATAAGGATGACTATGCTTTACCCAGAACTCTTTAAATCCATGGAAGCCGTTCGTTGGAACATGGCACACGATATTCCTTGGGACGAGTTTGATGGTAGTAAGCTAACTGACGAGCAAGCTTACACCATTAAAATGAATGCCATTACTGAATGGGCAGCTTTGCCTGCCACAGAAATGTTCATGCGTGATAACCGCGATGATAGTGATTTTTGTGCATTTATGTCAGTGTGGTTTTTCGAAGAGCAAAAACACTCTTTGGTTCTGATTGAGTACTTGCGACGTTTTCGTCCCGAGCTAGTTCCTACCGAAGAAGAACTCCATAATGTACGTTTTGATTTTGACCCCGCACCTGCTATGGAAACCCTCATGCTGCATTTTTGTGGGGAAATTCGTTTAAATCACTGGTACCGCCGTGCGGCAGATTGGCACACCGAACCGGTAATTAAAACGATTTATCAGATTGTGGCTCAGGATGAAGCCCGCCATGCTGGAGCATATCTACGTTATATGCGTCGTGCTTTAAAATTAGGTGGCACCGAAGAGTCCGAATTAGAAACTCGTTTGGCTTTTTCAAAAATTGGCGTTTTGATGGCATCAGCCCATCGTACCGCTCAAGCGCTACACCCTACCAACTTGCACGTTAACAAAGACATGTTCCCTAACGATACGGTGCAATCCAAACTGCCTTCACCGGGTTGGTTAGAAAACTGGCTTGATAACCAAATTCGTTTTGATAAAGAATGGGAAGGCCGTGTTAGCACGCGTATTTTGCATAACATGTCATTGTTAATGGGCGAGAGCTTTGAAACGGCTTCTGCCTTGAACCGTTACCGTAAAGAGCTTTCTAGACAGCTCGTGACACCGTAATATGCCCAGTTTCGAACAGAAAGTTCTGACCCAAGAAGAGTTAGTGGCAGCTGTGCAAAATGCGCAGCTACCGCGCCCTTTGGTTTTTACGAATGGTGTGTTTGATATTTTACACCGAGGTCATGCCAGTTATTTAGATGAGGCCGCTCAGCTAGGAGCAAGTCTAGTTGTGGCAGTGAACTCAGATGCTTCAGTACGCAGCTTAAATAAAGGCGATGATCGGCCTATTAATAATGAAAAAGATCGCTGTGCGCTATTAGCCGCTTTAAGCTCAACCAGCGCTGTTACGATTTTTACCGAGCATACCCCCGAAGCCATCATTGCTTTACTCAAGCCAGACCTGATTGTCAAAGGAGGGGATTACGATATGGAAACCTTGCCCGAGACAACCTTGGTACGTAGCTGGGGTGGCGATGCGGTTGCTATTCCCATAGAGCATGATCGCTCTACTACGGCTCTGGTGCAGAAAATCAGAACTACCTAGGGGCCTGGTTGGGCTTCTAGGAGCTGGTTTAACAGCGCTACGTCGCTTTCTTGGAGCTGACCGGCCGCGTTTTTAAGGCTCAAACCGTGCAATAAAGTGCTGTAGCGGGCATGAGCTAAAGCCCGTTGGGTTTCATAGAGCTGCTGCTGGGCATTTAGTACATCCATATTGATACGCACCCCGATCTCGTAAGCGGTTTCGTTGGCTTGCACGGATTGTAGGCTGGAGCGTTCAGCGGCCTCTAAGGCTGTAACCTGTAATAAGCCGGCTGTAACCCCATTAAAATGCCGCTGGGCGGCTTCTGTGGCCGCACGACGGGCATTTTCTTGGTCATACATACGTTGTTGCAGTACCGAGGCGTTTTCACGGACTCGAGAGGAAATGGCGCCGCCTTTGTAGAGGGGAATAGCAAGCTCAATGCCTATGCTGCTATCTAAGGCGCGAGGCCCGTTATTCATGCCGTGCACCCCCATATTGCTTTGACTACCACTGCGAGCTTGTAAGGAGACGGTAGGGGCGTGTTCGCGTTGACTGGCTTTAAGTTGGTATTGCTGAGCCTGTACAGCCAAATTGTGTTTGGCTACCTCAAGATTATTGAGGTTGGCTTGTGTGACCCAAGCGTCTTGATAAAGCGGTTCAGGTGCAGGCAGGCTTACGTTAGGGCGCAAGGGAGCGAGCTCGGTAATGGGCTGACCTGTAATACGACTTAGGTGATTGCGCTGAGCCGTCAGGGCTTCTTGCGCTGTAATGAGCTGAGCGTTTAATAAATCCAGTCTGGATTGGGCCTCGTAGGTGTCGGTAATGGTGGCCCCACCTAGCTCAAAGGCGTGTTGCGCTGCGCTGAGTTGATGCGCTACTGCTTTATGTTGGGCGTGAAGCGAACTGAGAGTGTCCTCGGCTGCTAGCACATCAAAATAGGCGGTGCTTAGGCGTAGCATTAAGTCATTTTTGGCGTTTTCTTGTTCAAAGAGAGCACTGGCGGCCAGGTATTTTGAACGTTCAAACTGAGCTAAGGCCGCTAAATTGAGCAACGGTTGGCTTAAGCGAATTTGCCATTGATTCACTTGGCTGCTGTGGCTTTGATTTAAATGGCTGGCACGACGGGTGTCCGCATGCTGTATAGCGGTGACAGCATCTAAATCGGGTAGTAGCTGGGCTCTGGCCTGAACGATTTGCTCTTGGGAGGCTTGGGCTTGGGCTTGCTGTGCCGCATAGTGCGGGTCACTGCTTTGAGCAAAGCGCCAAGCCTGCCATAAATCAAGAGTCGGGCTAGCCGCAGATAGGGTGGTACATAGACTTAACGATAAAGCGCTTAGCAGCCGTTTCATAAGAATTAAAATTGAAAACGCGAAACGCGACTGCCGCGTAGAGGTTTAATAACAGTGTCAAAAAGAGGGGTGGTTTCAAAGCTAGCCGCGCTGGTGCGTGTAATACGAATGGCCGTCATGATTGGGTTGTTACCCACCACTGCCACTAAACGACCCCCAATACAGAGCTGATATTTTAGAGCATCTGGCACGGTGGGGACTGAGCCAGTGAGTAAAATGGCGTCGTATTCGGTGGTACCCCAGCCCTCGTGGGCATCGCCTGTTTCTACGATGACATTTTGGACTTGTTGGCGTTGTAGATTCGCGGTTGCAAAAGCAGCTAAGGTGCTATTGATTTCTACGGTGGTGACTTGTTGGGCGAGTTGTGCCAGCAAAGCGGCTTGGTAGCCCGAACCTGTGCCTATTTCTAGGACGCCATCTGTGGGTTTGAGCTCTAGACTAATAGCAAGGCGCGCTTCAATAACAGGTTTGAGCATGTATTCGTTAGTATCCACAGAGTCAATGATAAGTGGTACTTCGGTATCTGCAAAAGCCATGGCTTGATAAGCAGGGGGCACAAAGTTTTCGCGAGGCAGCTGCATCAGAGCCTGTAGGATTTGTTCATCTTCTACGTACCAAGGGCGAATTTGTTGCTCAACCATGTAATAGCGGGCGAGCTCAAGTTCAGACAGCGCGTGTATATTCATAGCAGTTATTTATTACCAGGACAATCAAAAATAGGACAGGACTGGCCTGTCTTACTACGTATTATGCCTTGATCGAAGCCTGAGTGGGCACAGAGTCACACAAAGGAATCATATTCTGTAGCAGGGTGCTAGCATTTGCTACAGCAATCGGCGTGAATTGCTCAAAATCCATATGGGCACCAGTATTGGCATTGTCTGAAATAGACCGAATACAGATAAAAGGAATCTGATTCAAATAACAGACTTGGGCAATACTAGCACTTTCCATCTCACAAGCAAGCGCTGAAAAATCTTGGTGCAGCGCGTGGGCTTGGTTTGGGCTGGCTATAAACTGATCACCCGTCACAATTCTACCGACAAAATGATCATGGTGAGTAATTTGAGCACTGGCTTGTAGAGCGTGTTTGCGCAGGATGGGATCGGTTTTGAAATCAAACACGTCCATGCGAAAGAGCTGCCCCTTGGCCAAACCTAATGGGCTGAGATCCATATCATGTTGCACTAAACTATCTGCAATCACAATATCACCCGGTTTGATTTCGGCGCCTAAGCCGCCAGCAACGCCTAGGTTAATTAGGCGTTGAATGTTGAATTCGGAAATCAGCAGTTGGGTACAAAGAGCGGCGTTAACTTTGCCTACGCCGCAGATCACCGCGACCACTGGGCGCTCTGCATAGAGGCCCAGATGGAACTCCATGCCTGCACGTTGGACGCTGCGTTGCTTGTCTAAGGACTGCAAGATCACTTCAAGCTCTTCTTGCATGGCAACGATAATGCCAGTTAAGGGTGGACTCATTGTGACACTCAACACATGAAAATAAAAAAATTAAGCGTTGGTCGGTTTCCACCAATGGTGGAAATGGTTGACTGGACCATGGCCAGAACCTACAGCTAAATCACCAGAACGAGCAATGGCTTTGTAGAGGTATTCTTTGGCTATTTTGGCGGCTTGGGGCGTGTTTTCTGTTTGTGGCAGAAGCCCAGCTAAGGCCGCAGACAAGGTGCAACCCGTGCCATGTGTGTTTTTGGTTTGGATGCGATGCGCTGGCATTTCGATCATTTGATCGCCGTTATAAAGGAGATCGGTGCACTCAGAGCCAGGCAAATGCCCCCCTTTTAAAAATACCCAACGCTCGTCTTGATCCGACAGCAGTCGCCTGAGTTTTTCTGCTACACCATACATTTCTTTGATGGTTTCGGCAGGACGCATATCAAGCAGCACACCGGCTTCAGGTAAATTGGGGGTAATAATGGTGGCTAAAGGCATCATGGCTTCGCGCATGGCTGCAGTGGCCGCTTTTTCTAGTAAGTGATCGCCACTTTTGGCCACCATGACGGGGTCAACCACCACGTGCTGGGGTTGCCTGCGACTTAGGCAGTCAACCACGGTATAAATCACTGGTTCTTGGCCCAGCATGCCAATTTTAACGGCATCAATGCGTACATCATCAAACAGCACATCAATTTGTTGCTTGATAAAAGCGAGGTCAATGGGGTAGATACCCATTACACCTTGAGTGCTTTGAGCCGTTAAAGCGGTAATTACACCAGTACCATAAGCACCCACCGCACTCATGGCTTTGATATCTGCTAAAACGCCAGCCCCGCCAGAGGGATCGACTCCGGCGATGGATAAAGTATTAGGAATAAACTTAGACATGTGAACGAGAGTGAATTAAACCTTCGGAGGGAGAGCTGGGGTCGGCATCGTAATATTTGCGTGGAATTCGGCCGGCTAAATAGGCTTGGCGACCGGCTAAAACACCGTGTTTCATGGCTGCGGCCATGAGGATAGGATCATGAGCACCGGCAATGGCTGTATTCATCAGTACACCGTCACAGCCTAGTTCCATGGCCACTGTTGCATCAGAGGCTGTACCTACGCCGGCATCCACTAAAACGGGCACAGAGGACTGGTCAATAATAAGACGTAGGTTCCAAGGGTTAATGATGCCCATACCCGAACCAATCAAAGAGGCCAAAGGCATGATGGCAATACAGCCTATGTCTTCGAGCATCTTGCACTGGATGGGGTCATCGGCACAATACACCATGACATCAAAGCCTTCGTCTACCAACACTTTGGCCGCTTTTAAGGTTTCGGGCATGTTGGGGAACAGATTTGAGGGGTCGCCTAGGACTTCTAGTTTCACTAGGTTATGGCCATCTAAGAGCTCTCGGGCTAAGCGTAGGGTGCGAATGGCATCGTCGGCAGTATAGCAGCCAGCCGTATTGGGGAGCAGCGTAAACTCTGACGGTGGCACGTAATCAAGTAGGCTGGGTTGATTGGGGTCTTGGCCAATGTTCGTGCGGCGAATGGCTACAGTAATAATTTCTGCACCACTGGCATCAATGGCTCTGCGTGTTTCATCAAAGTCTTTGTATTTGCCTGTGCCTACTAGTAAGCGTGAGGAGTAGGTTTTACCTGCGATCACAAAAGGATCGTTTGAGGATGTGTGGCTCATAATAAAATACTTCAGGAAGAGATAATTGTTACGACTTAAATTATAGTTACTAAGCATAAACGATTTATCTGAATTCAACCTGAAAATAACGACTTTTTACTAGAATCGAGCGCTTGGCAAAGTTGATGGGTAGCCAAGAGTAGTCTAGGCCCAGCCCGATAAAAATGGTCCTCGTTCACTTGAAATCTAGGTAGGTCGCGTCCATACGCTTGGCTTAACAGGCGATGAGTCTGTGCCAGTTCCGTATCCCAGTGGCTATAAATCAGTCCGTCTGTCGGGCTGTTTAATAGTTGCTCTACGTTGATGTTGGGCGCTTTGATGCTGGTGGCGGGTAGCCAGTTCTTTGCCCCACAGGTTTGCAGCACATCATTAACGATGGGGTCATTCAAACTATAAAAAGGCTTGCTATGCAACGCAATAAATAGCGTGATGGGCGTTGAGGTCGCGTAGCGAGCTTTAAGCGTTTGCAGCTGTTGTTGCCATTGTTGCGCAAAGGTGGTTGCGCTGGCCTCCTGGTTTAAAAGCACACCTAACTGTTGAGCGAGGTGCCCAATGTCTTCTAAAGACTGTGGATTCAGGTAATGCACGGGAATGGCCTGATGGGCCAGTTGCTTTTCTAGGGCAGCTAAAGCGGGGCTGGGCTGCCAGGCCAAAATCACATCGGGGCGCATTGTTAAAATGTGTTCGGCTGAGAAACTGATGCCGTCGCCAACGCGTGGTAAAGCGAGCGCTGCAGGAGGGTAGTCGCTACGGTCTACCGTAGCCACCAAAGAGGCTTGGGCATTAATCGCATAGACTAGCTCCGTAATGTGCGGAGCTAGACTAACAGCGCGTTCGTAGGCGGCACTGCTATTGTTCCATAGCAGTGCCACACCCATCATAATAGGCGCTAAGGCTCGCATTACAGGCGCCAAGCAAAGTTTAAGAACACATTTGAACCGGGCATGTTGTAGCCATAGTTATTGGCATAATCGCGATTGAAAATATTATTCCAGCGCACTTGAGCTTTCAGGTTTTTATGGATGCGGTATTCAGAGGTGAGGTTAACTAAGCTAAAACCTCCTAGGCGAGTGGTTTCGCTGTTGAGCGCATCGTTAAAGCGTGGGCCTACATATTGATACTCAGCACCAAAAATAAAGGCATCCCACTGATATTGGGCTCCGGCTTTGTATTGGCGTTTTGCGCGACGTATGAGCTGCTTACCACTATCATCATCTTTGGGGCTAGCTAAGTCAGCAGATCCCCACAGACTGAGCTGACCGAAGTCATGAGAGCCAGATAGGGTGAGGCCTTGAATGGTTGCGCGGCCAATGTTGCCAGGTAAGTAATCCGTATGGGGACTGCTGGTAATTAAATCACGGATCTTATTTTGGTAGAGGGTGATTTTGGCTTGGCTTTGGGCCGAAGCATACCCTAAGAAAACCTCAGCATTCCGTGATTTTTCAGGTTTAAGGTCTGGGTTATTAAAGCCAGGGTAGTACAGATTAGAAAAACTAGGCGCATGGAAACCGGTGTTAAAGGCGAACCCGGTGGTCCAGTTAGGGGTGATTGCATAGTCATAACCTAGGCCGCCCGTCATGCGATTACCGTATTGGCTGAGGTGGTCATTACGTAAGCTAGCTTGCAAGCTATGCGGCCCTAGTTGGGCACGATAAATTGCTGCAACGGAGTTAGTGTTGCGGTCATTCCCTTCGTAATTTGCGTTATGGGTGATACGTTCTTCTAAACGCTCTACAATAAGAGCCAACTGTTGATTTTGGGTTAGGTCCCAATCGTTTTGCCAGCGGTATTGGCGTTGTAGCGTACTAAATTCACTGTCAAAGGCGGGTGTGATGCCGGTTTCTTTGCTGAGGCCAAACTCAATGGTGCTGTGCCAGTGCTCTGTTAAGCGGTTGCGACTATAGACGGTATAGTTTTGTTGACGGGTCTGTGTAAAGGCTTCACTGGCATCATTACCTTGCCAATCGATGATGCCATTATCAAAGTCACCGTTGATGTAGCTATTAAAAAAGGTGGCGCCTAGGGCGTGATCGGCATTGAGGTCATAGGCCAATGAACCTGAAAAACTGTGATCATGGTAGCCGTCGTTATCTGGGTGGTAAATACCAAACGGCGCATTTTTATTGGCGCTATTAAAGCCTTTGCTACGAGCGTAGCTAGCGTTTAAGCCATAATGCAATCCTTGGTGGCTGCCTTGTAGACCTAGGTCTGATTTAACTGTTTTATAGGTACCGTAGCCTATGGAGCCATAGAACTCTGGCTCTTGGTTAGGGGTGCCTTGCTTGGTGATGATGTTAATCACCCCTCCAATGGCATCAGAGCCGTATAGGCTGCTCGCTGCTCCGCGGATGATTTCTATACGTTCAATGCTGGCTGGGTTGATGGCATTCCAATTCGAGCCACCAATAATGCTGCTATTAATACGCATCCCATTAATTAGCACTAGGGTGTGATTAAAGCCTGCTCCACGTATAGAGACTCCTGTGGCTGTTTGGGGGCCGCCGTTGTTATAGAACTCTAGGCCGGGCTGGCGCGCTAAAATCTCAGCAAGGCTGCTTTGGCCTGCACGACTTATTTCAGTTTGGGAAATAACCGTAAAGTCACCCACTACGTCTTGTTCCAGCTGGGGCAGACGTGCCGGTGTGACGACGACTTGGTCTAGGCTTTGAATAGAGTCTTGGGCAAAAGCAGAAAGAGTCAGCGTACTCGCTAACAAGGTGAAGCTAGCGCTTAAAAAACGTGGTTTCATGTATAGATACCTGTAAGGCGCGCGTCCCCGCACGCCACAAAATAAACCGAGCCATGGGCACGGACCGATCAGGTAGAAACAAAGGGCAGTATCGGGCTTAGGAAAATACCTATTACCGTTGCGGGGGCAGCACGCTTTAGTCTGTAGACCTGCGTTTCCTGGCTTCAGAGGCCTTTATTTCTGTGTAAGGTGTTCGCACTTTGCGGTGCGACGGCTACAATTAGAACGAAAATTACGCCATTGCGCGCGTTTGATCTGGGCCGTTTTTTAATTTTGTTGTTTTTTTAATACATAAAGTGGGAAGTTAACGTGTCATATCCTGCCGCTCCATATCCAATCGAATCGTATACTCGTGCAGCTGATTTTGTACGATTGTTAGGTGAACGCATCGTTATCTTAGACGGAGCGATGGGAACCATGATTCAGCAATACAAGCTAAGCGAAGCTGATTTTCGTGGGGACCGCTTTAAAGATCACCATAAAGACGTCAAGGGCAATAATGAGCTCCTGTCATTGGTGCGTCCCGACATTATCGAAGCCATCCATCGTCAGTACTTGGAGTCTGGCTCTGATGTGATTTGTACTAATACCTTTGGCGCCACCGTAGTAGCCCAAGGTGATTATGAGCTGTACGACATTGGTTATGAGCTGAACCTAGAGTCTGCTCGTTTGGCTCGCCGTGTGTGTGATGACTTTAACGCCACGCATAATACGCAACGTTTTGTGGCTGGGGTATTAGGGCCACAGCCTAAAACCGCCTCTATTTCTCCGGATGTTAACGACCCAGCCGCGCGTAATGTCACCTTTGATCAGTTGCGCGATGCGTATACCGAACAGCTCAATGGTTTGATTGATGGTGGTTCTGACATCATCTTGATCGAAACGATTTTTGATACTTTAAATGCTAAAGCCGCTATTTTTGCGGTGGAAACAGTTTTTGAAGAGCGTGAGATTCGATTGCCCGTTATGGTGTCAGGTACTGTTACGGATGCATCAGGGCGCATTTTGTCTGGTCAAACCGTCGAGGCATTTTGGAATTCTGTGCGCCATGCTCGTCCCGTTACCATTGGGTTGAACTGTGCGTTGGGCGCGGCGTTAATGCGTCCTTATATTGCAGAGCTGTCCAAAATCTGTGATAGCTACATTTGTGTGTACCCCAATGCGGGTTTGCCCAACCCCATGGCTGAAACCGGCTTTGATGAAACCCCCAAAGACACCTCCTCTTTACTCCAAGAGTTTGCTCAAGCCGGCATGGTGAATATGGTGGGCGGCTGTTGTGGTACTACGCCATCGCACATCGCCGCCATTGTGGATTTGGTCAAAGACCTACCCCGTCGAGACGTTCCCCAAATCCCCGTTAAAACACGGCTCTCCGGTTTAGAGGCCTTAAACATTGATGATGACACCTTGTTTATCAACGTGGGTGAGCGCACTAACGTGACTGGCAGCAAGGCTTTTTTACGTTTGATTCGCGAAGAAAAATTCGAAGAGGCCCTCGAAGTAGCCCGTCAGCAGGTTGAAAACGGCGCTCAAATCATCGACATCAATATGGACGAGGGGATGTTGGATTCCGAGGCTGCCATGAAGCGCTTCTTGAATCTGATTGCCTCTGAACCCGATATTTCTCGTGTGCCTATCATGATTGATAGCTCGAAGTGGACGGTGTTGGAAACGGGCTTGAAATGCATTCAAGGCAAACCCGTTGTGAACTCCATCTCCATGAAAGAGGGTCTAGACGAGTTTATTGCCCACGCAAAACTGTGCCGTAAATACGGGGCGGCAGTGGTAGTGATGGCTTTTGACGAAGAAGGTCAAGCTGATAGCTACGAGCGCCGGGTCGAAATTTGCGGCCGTGCGTATGATATTTTGGTGAATCAGGTGGGCTTTCCCCCTGAAGACATCATTTTTGATCCGAACGTGTTTGCTATTGCAACCGGTATGGATGAGCACAATAATTACGCGCTGGATTTTATTCATGCCATTACTTGGATTAATAAAAATCTGCCGTATGCGCGCACTTCGGGTGGGATTTCTAACGTCAGCTTCTCCTTCCGTGGCAATGAAGCCATGCGTGAGGCCATTCACACCGTGTTCTTGTATTACGCCATTCGCGAGGGCTTGACCATGGGTATTGTCAATGCCGGTCAGCTGGGCGTGTATGCCGACATTGATCCGGTGGTGCGTGACATGGTTGAAGACGTTATTTTGAACCGCAATCCGCCCGTAGCTAAAACGGACCCTAACGATACGCGCTCCAGCACCGAGCGTTTGGTCGAGCTAGCCGAAAACGTCAAAGGCGATGGCAAAAAACGCGAAGAAGACCTGAGCTGGCGAGAGCAAGGCGTCGAAGGGCGTTTATCTCATGCGTTGGTGCACGGCATTACCAGTTTTATTGTCGAGGACACCGAAGAGGTGCGCCAGAAAATCGCCGATCGGGGTGGACGTCCTATTGAGGTGATCGAAGGGCCCTTGATGGACGGGATGAACGTGGTGGGCGATTTGTTTGGCGCCGGTAAAATGTTCCTGCCCCAAGTCGTGAAATCGGCGCGTGTAATGAAACAAGCGGTGGCGCATTTGATTCCGTTTATCGAAGAAGAAAAACGTCAAATTGAAGCGGCAGGTGGGGATGTGCGCTCTAAGGGCAAGATCGTGATGGCCACTGTTAAAGGCGATGTCCACGATATTGGTAAAAACATTGTAGACGTGGTGCTGCAATGCAATAACTTTGATGTGGTCAATATGGGCGTGATGGTGCCTTGCGCCGAGATCCTCGCCAAAGCCAAAGAAGTCAAAGCGGACATTGTGGGCTTATCTGGTTTGATTACTCCTAGCCTCGAAGAAATGGCCTATGTGGCGGCTGAAATGCAGCGTGACCCGTATTTCCGTGAACATAATATTCCTCTGATGATTGGGGGCGCTACGACCAGTCGTGTGCACACCGCTGTGAAAATTGCGCCGCATTACGAGGGGCCTGTTATTTATGTTCCTGATGCGAGCCGTTCGGTAGGGGTGGCAACGCAGTTGATGTCCGAAGACGCCCGCGAGTCGTACCTAGAGAGTTTGCGTAACGAGTACGAACTGGTGCGTGAGCGTCATGCCAATCGTCAACATACGCCTTTAATTTCTTTAGAGCAGGCACGTGCTGATAAGCCCGTGATTGATTGGGCTAATTACTTACCACCTAAACCTAAATTCATTGGTCGTCGTCTCTTTAAAAACTACGACCTGAATGAAATCGTGAAGTACATAGACTGGACCCCATTTTTCCAGACATGGAGCCTATTTGGTCGTTACCCTCGTATTTTAGAAGACGAGGTGGTGGGCGAAGAGGCCAAAAAGCTGTTCGCCGAAGCTCAGGTCATGTTGAAAAAAGTCATAGAGGGTCGTTGGTTGCGTGCTAATGGTGTGGTCGCGTTTTATCCTGCAAATACCGTAAATGACGACGATATTGAAATCTACACGGATGAAAGTCGCACCGAGGTTCTGTTCACTTGGCGTGGTTTGCGTCAGCAAACGGTGAAACGTGAAGGCGTAGACAGCAAGTGTTTGGCGGATTACATCGCCCCTAAGGAAACGGGCATTGCTGATTACATTGGTATGTTCGCGGTAACGGGCGGCTTGGATATAGAAAAGCATTCCGAGCGGTTCTTGGCCGAAGGCGATGTGTACTCTGACATTATGCTTAAAGCCTTGGGCGACCGTTTTGCTGAAGGCTTTGCCGAGTGTTTGCATGCCCGTGTACGTCAAGACTTGTGGGGTTATGTGCCCGAGGAAGATCTAGACAACGAGTCCTTGATTCGCGAGAAATACCAAGGCATTCGTCCGGCGCCAGGGTATCCTGCTTGCCCCGAGCACACAGTGAAAGACGATATGTTCCGAGTCATGCAGTGTGAGGATATCGAAATGTTCTTGAGCGAAGGTTCTGCGATGTACCCCGCCTCTAGCGTATCTGGTTTTTACTTTAGTCACCCTCAGTCGCAGTATTTCAGTGTGGGTGATATTGGTACGGATCAGCTGACAGACTTTATTCAGCGTAGTGGGCGTGAGGAAGACGAGGTGCGTCGTGCTTTGGCTTTTGCCTTGCGTGATAACTAAGTTAGGTTGCACCAGTGTCCACTTCTTCGTCTCTTCCCGAAAGTGCGGCCGCTCTACGTAGAAAAACCCTAGGTAAATTTCTACGCGAAGCGCGGGCACACGTGCAGCCCCAAGACTGGGGCTTGCCTTCGGGAACACGGCGCCGTACGCCAGGTTTAAGGCGCGAAGAGGTCGCCCAGCTTTGTGCCATTAGCGTGACTTGGTATACCTGGATCGAGCAGGGGCGCGATGTGTCGATTTCGCCCACTGTTTGTGCCCGGCTAGCTAAGGCGCTTCAGTTATCTAGGGCAGAACGCCAGTATTTGTTTGAGCTGGCCGAATGCACTGACCCCGAGGCGGGTACGGCTGAGCTAAAACCGTTGCCGCAAGGCTTGAGTGATTGCGTAGACCACATTGTGGCTCCGGCTTACATCTTGGATCGTAGTTGGAATGTCTTGGCGCGTAATGCCGCTTTGGTTGAGCTTTTTAATGGCTGGCCAGATAACAGTTCCAAACCTAACTTACTGCGTTATATTTTTGCCGATCCTGCTGCCCGCCAATTAGTGGTGGATTGGGAACGTAGAGCGCAACGTGTGGTGGCTGAGTTTAGGGCAGATGTGGGCGTGCATGTGGATGAGCCCGAGGTCAGGGCCGTAGTTGCCGAGCTCCAAGAGCAAAGCCAGATCTTTGCCCAGTGGTGGGGACGGCAAATGGTGACAGAACGAGAGGGCGGCGTGCGCGAGTTCAGTCATCCTGGTTCTGGCATACGGGCTTATCAGCAATTTACGTTTAGACTAGCGGTACGTAGCGATTGTAAATTGGTGATGTTGTTGCCTAATACTTAAAAAGCAAAAGGGCTGAGAAATCAGCCCTTTTTATGGTTCGCTTTGAATTGGATTAAATTCTGGAGAGTGGAATAACTCGTGGTTTAGCCTGTTCCATAGCCGTAAGCTCAGCACTGTCAGATTCGTCCTCACCAAAACGCACCGTGCTTGGGTCGGGGGTAAAGTCTGGATCATCAAAGGCGGTATCACCCTGGGGATCAGGGCTGCCAGAGGCTTGTAAGCCTGCAAAATCAAAGAGATCCCTATCCATTAGGTGAGAAGGAACGACCGAATTTAACGCCCCAAAGACATTCCAAGTTCGACCAGGGAATTTTTGATCCCACTCGGCGATCATGCGGTTGGCCTCTTGGCGTTTGAGGTTTTCTTGGGAACCACATAAACTGCACGGAATAATGGGGAACTCACGCAGTTTTGCATAGGCAATGAGGTCTTTTTCGGTGACATAAGCCAACGGCCTAATCACAATATGTTTGCCATTGTCTGATTGCAGTTTTGGCGGCATGGCTTTAAGGCGGCCACCATAAAACAGATTCAGAAAAAAGGTGGCTAGAATATCGTCACGGTGATGACCTAGCGCCACTTTGGTGGCGCCTAGCTCTTCGGCGACACGGTACAAAATGCCACGACGTAGGCGCGAGCATAAAGAACAATAGGTTTTTCCCTCCGGAATCACGCGCGTCACGATGGAATAGGTGTCTTGGTTTTCTATGTGGTAGGGGATGCCTAGATTTTCTAAGTAATTGGGCAGTACATCCTCGGGAAAGCCGGGTTGTTTTTGGTCTAGATTGACCGCCACAATATCAAAGTGAATGGGCGCGCGGGCTTTAAGCTTGAGTAAAAGATCCAGCAAACCATAGGAGTCTTTGCCGCCCGACAGACAAACCATGACCTTGTCGCCATCTTCAATCATATTGAAGTCAGCAATTGCACGACCCGTTTCACGCAATAAGCGTTTTTCTAGCTTGTTGTTTTCGTGTTTTTGTTTGAGTTCGGCTTTGGTGGGGAATTCGGAGGTGTTTGCCATAACAGTTAGCGGGTAAGTTCAATTGCAATGCCGACGCCAGCACAGTCGGAAAAGGCTTGGGGTTTGCTAATACGCAGATAGACACGCTGGATACTAGGGAACTTCTGCATAATGGTTTGAGCCGTGTGCTCAATCAGTGTTTCTAATAGATTGACGTGCTGCTGAGTGCAGCACTCAATAATGGTTTGACGTAGTTGCCTATAGTCTAAAACGCTATCGATGTCTTTGTCATTAGTGGTTTGTTCAACGACGGTGTCGAACTCTGCGTTCACATAGATAGGTTGAGTTGCTCGTAACTCGTGCTCTAGGATCCCGATGCGTGCCGCAATAGTGAGTTCATCAATAAATATGCGACGCATAAAAGGGGGGCTAATCATAAAACCACAATTCCAAAAATTAAAGTAGGCTGAAGTCTTGTTGTAGACCTAACAGGTGCTGCCCGGCATCTACCACAATGCAGCTACCCGTAAGACTGTTGGTCTCTAAGACATAGTGTACGGTGCGACAAATATCTGCGGCAGTACTGCCGTGACCTAAAGGGGAGATTTTGTGGGTGCGTTCAAAGTCTTCTGTGCTTTGCAAATGGCTTGGCAAGGTCAAACCCGGTGCAATACCCACGACTCGTACATGCGGAGCCAGTGCTTGGGCCATCATGGTCGTTGCAGCTTGCAAAGCGGCTTTGCATAAGGTGTACGAGAAAAAATCAGGATTGTAGCCCCAAAGCTTTTGATCTAACAGATTTATTGCGACAACCGGGTTCTTTTGTGGTTTTTGTGTGCCCAAAGCTTGAATAAGCTGTAATGGGGCGATTAAGTTGGAGCCTAAATGCTGTTGCAGGCAGGTGGCGGAAAAGTCCGCTGCGTGGTCGTACTCAAAGCGAGCCGCATTATTAATTAGGGCTTGAATAGGCCCGAATTTTTGCTGTACTTGCTCCATCAGTAACAGCCCCGCTTGGTCTTTTCCTAGGTCCAAACTAAAGAGCTCGCAGCGCCGCCCTAAATCCTGTATGGCCTGAGCAGTTTGTAAGGCTTCGGAGTGGGATGAGTGGTAATGCAAGGCAATATCCCAGCCTTCTTGAGCTAGGCTAAGCGCGATGTGCTTGCCCAGCCGTTTGGCTGCACCCGTGATGAGAACGGTTTTAGTGGAGCTCATGGCAATTGCTTTAACTCAAAGTGATCAGCGAGCGGGGCGGCTAGACTCAGTTCGTAGTGCCTAAGCTCATCACCTCTAAATACCGTGACTTGTACTGTGTCCTTAGCTTGGTAGCGTTCTAACAGTTGCTGTAGTTGCTGTTGCGAGCGCACCCGCAAGGAGTCAATCGCAACCAAGCTGTCTCCAGCAGAAAGACCGGCTTGGTGGGCAGCCCCAAACTCATAGGCCGTTACGATTTGGACTTCATTGACTGTGTCTTTGAGGCGTACGTTAAGGGTAGGAGTCGGGTCTTTGACAACCGCTTTGAGCTCGATGCGATGATAAGCAAAGAGTTCTTGTAGGGGCGGGTCTTCACGGCCTTCGGCATACCGTTGGATGAGTTCAGTGACGTCAATGCCGGTTGCCTCTAGGATTAAAGAAGGCATGGCGTCTTCAGCAATGCCAATAGGGTGACCTTGGTAAAAATCTCGGCCATAACGCTGCCACATTAGGCGCATCACATCGTCTAAACTGCGAGTGTTTTGGCTGTGATGTTGAATATATAGGTCTAAGGCTAAGGCCACTAAGGCGCCTTTGCTGTAATAGCTGACTAAAGCATTGGGCGAGTTTTCATCTTGTTTGTAAAAACGGGTCCAAGTATCAAACGAGCTTTCTGCCGTGGATTGCTTGAGCCTGCCGCCTGTGCGTTGTACCAAGCCAATGACATGTGCTTGGCGTTCAAGAAAGGTGGCTTGATCAATAATGCCAGAGCGCCACAGCATGAGCTCATCGTAATAAGATGTGAAGCCTTCAAAGACCCAAAGTAGGCGAGTGTGGTTTTCACGTAATAAATCATAGGGGGCAAAAGCCGCTGGTTTGATACGTTTTACATTCCATGTATGGAAATATTCATGACTGACCAAACCCAGAAAGTCTTGGTAGCCTTTGGTTTTTTTATCTGGATCACAATGAAGAGTGGGTAGGTCGTTACGTGCAGCCATTAACGCGGTAGAGCTGCGATGCTCTAGGCCGCCATAGCCGTCAGCCGTCACGACGGTCATAAAGACATAGCGATCTGAGCTATCTAGCACTGGCACATACTGAGTCTCTGGTTCAAATAATTGAATTTGCGCTTCGCAGATTTTTTTTACATCAGCCGCAATACGTTCCAGATCGATATGAGGCACCAAGCCAGTAAAAACCAGCTCGTGCTGAACGCCGCAAGCTTCAAAATCTATATAGTAGGGCGTGCCTAACTCGAAGGGGTGATCAATTAAGGCATCGTAGTTCGGGGCCTGGTACATACCAAAGCCATGACGCTCCGCCGCTTCAGCGTGGTGGGAGGCTTCGGGCAGACTGGTATACACGCGCCAATCGTCTTTAGCCGGAGGGGCACTGAGGTGAACTAGACAAGGCACTTGTTCTTGACCGGAGACGCCGAGAAAAACGCTGGTGCCATTAAAAAAAGCATGGCGGTCATCGACATGAGCACTGCGCACAGACAGATCCCAAGCATAAACCACATAGTCGATGTCGATGGCATCAGCACACGGTGCGCACTGCCACTCGTGATTCGTGGTTTTCTGTATAGCTAGGGGACTATTTCCGCAAAAAGCCTGTATGTTTTCTATTTGGCGACTAAAATCGCGTAAGAGATAGCTTCCAGGAATCCATGCCGGCAAAAAAAGCGTTTGGCCGTTAGGATCAGGATGCGGAATACGTAAACGTACATGAATACGATGACCATTTAAGTCATCAAACCGTAGGCGATAAAGAATGTGATCGTGTTCCATCATTTCATTTTACGTAAATAATCGGAGGCAGTGTGAGCGAAGCATTAGTTTTGGTAGAAACCCAAGGCCGCGTAGGCGTTTTAACATTAAATCGTCCTAAGGCCCTGAATGCCCTTAATAATGAACTGATTGCCGAGCTGGCTCAAGCAGCACGTCAATTTGATTTGGACCCCGATATCAGCGTCATTGTCATTACGGGCAATGAAAAGGCGTTTGCTGCCGGTGCAGATATAGGCAGCATGGCTGAATGGGGCTTTAGCGATGTGTATAACAATGATTACTTGGGAGGGGCTTGGCAAGACTTGCGTCGTCTGCGCAAGCCCGTCATTGCTGCCGTAGCTGGTTATGCTCTAGGCGGCGGCTGCGAGCTAGCTATGCAGTGTGATCTCATCATTGCGGCAGAAAATGCGCGTTTTGGTCAGCCTGAAATTAAACTGGGTGTGATTCCTGGTTATGGTGGTACGCAGCGATTGACCCGAGCTGTGGGCAAAGCCAAGGCCATGGATTTGGTATTAACGGCTCGCATGATTAAAGCGCCGGAGGCCGATGCAATGGGTTTGGTGTCTCGCGTGGTCCCAACAGAAAAATTGCTTGAGGAAACCATGGACATAGCGCAAACCATTGCGGCTATGTCTTTGCCCTCTGTCATGATGGCCAAAGAGTGCGTTAATCGTGCTTTCGAGAGCAGCCTCGAAGAAGGACTCCATTTTGAAAGGCGTAATTTCCATGCTTTGTTTGCCACAGCGGATCAAACAGAAGGCATGACGGCATTTGTAGAAAAGCGTCAGCCTAATTTCAAAAACAAATAAATTTTAAAATTTGCTCAAACCCTTGTGTATATAGGGGTTAGCGCAGGGTTTGAGCCTAGATAAAGCCATTTTTAGCCTTGTTTTGGTTGTTTTTTCATACACAAAATTGAAAACAGATTTGCTAGCAACAAAAAAATGAGGCTATACTTCATGGGCTTGACACCGATGGCTTGTCTTTTGGTACAACCTATTTGATA
Source organism: uncultured Paenalcaligenes sp. (assembly GCA_947632305.1). Lineage (GTDB taxonomy): Bacteria > Pseudomonadota > Gammaproteobacteria > Burkholderiales > Burkholderiaceae_B > Paenalcaligenes. Next base: position 33,078 of record CANROS010000013.1, read on the forward strand.
CAAAAGGTCGTGTTTTAATGACTTTTGTGCCTGATTTATTTGGAAAGACCAAGATATGCAACGGGTCAACAAACCTACTCAAACTGTAAAGCAAACCCAAACAGTTGATAATCAAACAGAAACAGAAGCCATCGTACTAACACCAGAGCAGCGAGCTCGATTAGCAAAACGCTCTTCTCTAGGTATAGTACGGATCCTAGCTGCGCAAGCGCTTTTGGCTTTGGTCGTGGTTTTAATATCGTGGTGGCTAGGCGGTACAGAAGCTGCAGCATCCGCGCTAGTTGGTGCAGGGGCGTATTTCTTACCCAATTCCATTTTTGCCGTGCGATTACTAATTGGGCTGATGGGTGGAGCCAATGCAACGGCTATGTCCTTTTTTTGGGGCGAAGCCTTTAAGTTGGGTTCAGCAATCGCCATCTTGGGTGTGGCTGCTTGGCAGTTCAGTGACTGGTTAGTATGGCCAGCTCTGCTGTTCGGTTTGATAGGTGTTTTGAAAGGATACGTAGTGCTGCTTGCGTTGGGCAAGCTGCCTTAATAGTTTGGCTTTAGGCCTTTAACATAACAGGGTAATAACAGATGGCTGCCGCAAGTACTAATACGCCTCAGTCAGATTACATCCAGCACCACCTTGTGCATTTAAACAGCACTGGTGCCAAGCAGGATGTACTCGCTAATTTCAGCATTATCAACTACGACTCTATTTTTTGGTCGCTACTTACGGGCCTAATTGCTGTCTACGTTATGTACCGTGCTGCACGCATTGCTACGCCAGGTGTGCCGGGTCGATTCCAAACTGCTGTCGAAATGTTAGTGGGCTGGGTAGATGATCAAGCAAAATCCATCGTACAAAATGCTGACTCACGTCAATTTGTAGCGCCTCTAGCAATCACAGTCTTCATTTGGGTCATTCTGATGAACGTACTCGACTTGTTGCCTGTGGATTTATTGCCTTGGACTTTTGCTGTAACAGGGGTTGGTGCTGAGCTGGGTGATCCTTTGTATTACCACCGCATTTTACCTACAGCTGACTTAAACGTGCCCATGGGTATGTCGCTTGGTGTGTTGTTACTCACCTTGTACTACGGTATTAAGATCAAAAAGCCCAGTGGTTTCGTTAAAGAACTCTTTACTGCTCCCTTCTCCTTTGGTGGGATTGCGGGTGTATTACTAGCTCCATTCAACGTACTCCTTAATTTAATCGAGTACGGTGCTAAGACCGTATCCCTCGGGATGCGACTATTCGGCAACATGTTTGCTGGTGAATTAGTTTTCATGCTGATCGCTTTGTTGGGTGGAGCATGGACAGGGTTTAATGGTGCAAGCATAGGCTTGGGTATTGGCCATGTATTAGCAGGTTCTGTGTGGGCTATTTTCCACATCTTAATTGTGCTTTTACAGGCGTTTATTTTCATGATGCTGACTCTAGTTTACATAGGTCAAGCTCACGAAAGCCATTAATCAGTTTCCGAGCCTTGGTCGGTCACCGAGGCCCGGGATGCAGAATTCTTCTGCTACGCCGTTTTTTTTTGTAATTTTGAACTCATAAGCTTTTTAACCAAGGAGTTGTCATGACCAACGTTGCTTTCGTTGCCCTTGCTTGCGGTATTATCGTCGGTCTGGGTGCGTTTGGTGCCAGTATCGGTATCGCCCTAATGGGTGGTAAGTACCTAGAAGCCTCTGCACGCCAGCCAGAGCTAATGAACGCATTGCAAACCAAAATGTTCCTATTGGCAGGTCTAATTGATGCGGCCTTCCTAATTGGCGTTGGTATTGCTATGTTGTTTGCGTTCGCTAACCCATTTGTTGGTTAATTGCGGCGCGGGTCCGCTGACCCTAAGGCGGACAGGCAGTCGTGAGCGGTGCTCATAAGCGCGCCGCAAACGGCTTGATTAGATGGTGTCAGGTAGCACAATAGTACCGGACACGAGTGGTATATAAGGGAAACGACCGTGAATTTAAACGCGACTCTCTTTTTTCAGATGATCGTGTTTTTCGTCTTAGCTTGGTTTACGATGAAATTCGTATGGCCTCCTTTGACAAAAGCAATCGATGATCGTCGCCAGAAAATTGCTGATGGTCTAGCTTCTGCTGAAAAAGGCAAAGCTGACTTAGCGCAAGCTCAGGCACGTATTAGTCTGATGGAAGCATCCGCAAAGTCTGATAACCATTCGCGCTTGGTCGAAGCTGAAAAGCAAGCTACTGCGCTAATCGAACAGGCACGCCGAGAGGCAGAGGCGGAAAAAGCGCGCATTATTGCGCAAGCTCAACTTGATGCCGCACAAGAGGTGCAACGCTTACGTGATACGTTGCGTGGCGATGTGGCGGTGTTGGCAGTTAAAGGCGCTGAGCAGATTCTGCAACGCGAAGTTGACTCCAAAGCGCATGCCCAGCTGCTTCAGCAGCTAGAGGCTGAACTTTAATCTGAAGGCAGGCCATGGCTGAACTATCGACTATTGCCAGACCTTACGCTGAGG